>NZ_JBSGFR010000011.1:0-197310 GCF_053603475.1 Actinoplanes sp. NPDC004185
ACCGAAAAACTTTCCACACCCACACCATGCGGTGAAGTGTCGTATTCGGTATTAGCCCCCGTTTCCGAGGGTTATCCCAAAGTCCAGGGCAGGTTCCTCACGTGTTACTCACCCGTTCGCCGCTCGAGTACCCCGAAGGGCCTTTCCGCTCGACTTGCATGTGTTAAGCACGCCGCCAGCGTTCGTCCTGAGCCAGGATCAAACTCTCCAACAAAATCTGTGGAAAATCATCCCAGCAACAATCAAAAACTTGCTGCCAGAAGAACCCCCAAACCCAAAAGGGCCGAGGCATTACTCATGGCACTGGCTTATCTAGCACCCTGTTGAGTTCTCAAAGAACAACCACACACCGAAAACCTGCCGCCCAACCAGGCGACCCGCTCCCGGGGCACTCATTCAACTTTACCCGCGCTATTTCTCAGCGTCAAATCCGGGTTTCACCGGTTCTGCGTGAGAGTTTCGCGCAAGCTCCCCCCGGTCCGTAGCTTCGGCCGAGAGCCGCGCACGACTCTACCCGATGCTATTTCCTGGGGGTTCGCAGGACGGCCGGTAGCTGATCTCTCTGACCGGATTTGCTTGGTCAGTTCGTTCTGCTTGCCTCGCCCGTTTCCCTGCGGCTCCCAAAACATTACCCGCTCCTCCCAGGAGCGCCAAATCGGCCCCCCGTGGCCCCCGCCACATCGCTTCCAGAGGGCCTCGAACCGTCGACTGCGGCTCCCTGAGCAGGGGAAAGAGCACTATGTAGCGGCGTCATCCGATCGGGTTACGGCGCCATGGGACGGTGGCAGAGGGAAGTGGCGGCGAAGTCGCGTCGCGGTCCCGGTGGCGTGGCTCTGCTTCGGTGTCGCGGGGGTTCGAGCCAGCGCGCGGCGAAATCCCGGTTGAGGCAGGGCCGGCGGGAGGAGTCGCGGGGTCACCGCTTCTGCTGGTCAGCTGGGCGGACGGCCAGGTCAGCGGCAGCGGCAGCGGCAGCGGCAGCGGCAGCGGCAGCGGCAGCGGCCGATGATTCGGCCTTCTCCCAGTTCGGGAAAAGGTTGAAGCGCCGAGACCGGCCGAAGCTGACCGAGGCAGGCGGGTCGGCGGGCAGGCCAGGCGGACCGGACAGGCCAGGCGGACCAGGCCAGGCAGGCAGGCCAGGCAGGTGGGTCAAGCCAGGCGGGCGGGCCGGTAGGTGGGCAGGCGAACCAGGCAGGGCCAGGCAGGCAGGCCGGGTAGGTGGGCCGGGCAGGCAGGCCGGGCAGGCGGGCCAGGCCGGGTAGGTGGGTAGGCGGACCAGGCCGGGTAGGTGGGCAGGCGGACCAGGCCGGGTAGGTGGGCAGGCGGACCAGGCCGGGTAGGTGGGCAGGCGGGCCAGGCCGGGTAGGTGGGCAGGCCGGCCAGGTCGGGCCAAGCGGCGGGCTGGCAGGCCGGGTATGCAGGCAGAGCCAGGCAGGCCAGGCAGGCAGGCAGGTCATGGCAGGCAGGTCATGGCAGGCAGGTCATGGCTGGCTGGTCATGGCTGGGTGGTCAGGGCTGGCTGGTCAGGGCACGAAGAGCACTTAAGGGGATGGGCTGGGCGAAGCCGAGGGTCGACCTCGCCGAAGCACGCCCGTGCTTCAGCTCGGTGCCGGACTCGCGCCCCCAGCTGCAGCCGAAGGAGGAAACAGGTCAAAACCGTGGCGAAGCCGCGCGGCAAGGACCAGGCGCGAGGGCGGGACAGGCAGGTTCGAGATCCGAGGCCAGGGCGGCGGGCGACCGGCCAGAAAGCCGGCCATGAACACGGACCTCAGGACCGCACCGCTCCAGACCGGGGCCGCGCCCAAAACCAGGCCAGGCCAGGTCCAGCCAGGCCAGGCCAGCTCAGGTCAGCTCAGGCCAGTAACAAACCGGGACCGGCCCGAAACCGGGCCGGGGCTGAGGCGGCGACCAGCGCTCAAGCCCCCACCAACCGCACCCCCGGACCATCAAGAACCACACCCAGGTCAAGCGTCACGAAGACCAGACCTCGGGGCGGAACCACAACCCCATCGCACTTGCGGTGGATTACTGGTCTCCCCGCCCGGCGTATGGTGCTGCCCTTGGTTGGACGTGCACATTTCTTGCGACAGGGAGCCGACGGGATCACCGTGTCCGATGACGATGACCTCCTCCCCGCGCTGCGGGCTGCTCAGGGTGGTGATGAGCGGGGTTTTGCCATTGTTTGGCGGGCCTTGCAGCCTGCCGTTCTCCGGTATCTGCGGGTTGTCGTCGGTGATGCCGCCGAGGATGTCGCTTCCGAGACGTGGTTGCAGGCCGCCCGGGATCTGCATCGGTTCTCCGGTGATGCCGGCGCCTTCCGGGGCTGGCTCTTCCGGATCGCCCGGCATCGCGGGATCGATGAGCGGCGGCGGCTGGGCCGTCGTCCGGAGGATCCGGCCGGGTCGGTGAATGCCGAGCTCCAGGTCCGGGATGCCGCCGCCGAGGCGCTCGAGGGTTCCGACACCCGGTGGGCGCTCGGGCTGATCGCCTCGCTGCCTGCCGATCAGGCCGAGGCCGTCATGTTGCGGGTGGTCGCCGGGCTGGATGTCGCCACCACGGCCAAGGTGCTCGGCAAGCGGTCCGGGGCCGTGCGGATCGCCACGATGCGGGGGCTGCGGCGGCTGGCCGCGCATCCGCAGGTGCAGGCGCGTAATGCGCCGGTGGCCGGTAATTCGCCGGTCGATCCGGCTCTGCCGGAGGGGGTGTAACGCGGTGGGGGCATGGAGCGCTCTTCGGTCTGCGATGTCGATGAGGCGAGCCCGCCGGATCGGTCTCTCCGAGGCCGATCGGCTTGTAGCCGGTGCACGGCCGGACCCTGGCATGGAGGGTCTGGTCGAGCTGCTCGACGCCGCCAGGGCTTCCACCCCCGGGGAGGATCTGGCCGGCGAGCGGGCGGCTGTGGCCGGCTTCCTCGCCGCACGGCAGCGTGCTGTACCGACCGCGCCGCCGAGGAGGAAGAACCGTGCAGTCAGGACATTGGCGATGAAGGGGGCTCTCGGAGTCGCCGTCCTGGCTTTCGGTGGCACCGCCTTGGCGGCGCGGACGGGCAGTCTGCCCCCGTCGGTGCAGGAACGCGCGCATGACGTCTTCTCGAATGTGGGCGTGCCGGCGCCGGCGCCGGACCCGTCGACGCAGCCCACTGCTGGTGGCGGGACCCCGTCAGCCGTACCGTCTCCGCCGCCGGCCCCGACCCCGGCCCGCAGCGTGTCGTCCTCGCCGGCCGTGACCGCTGTCCTGGATCTTTGCCGGGCCTGGGATGCCGCCCGGGAGGATCCGCCCGGTAAGGCCGTGCCGGCGCCGGACCGGCGGGCTCTGGCCGCCGCGGCCGGCGGGATGCCGAAGATCGACGATTTCTGCGCTGGGCTGCTCGGCAAGCCGGCCGGGGCGAGCGAACCCGCCGGCACCGGTACGCCCACGGAGAAGCCGAAGCCGAACCCGAAGCCGTCGTCCCCCGGTAAGCCTCCGGTCACGCCCAGCCACCCCGGTAAGGGTCACGGCAAGCCCTCCGGTCCGGTCAAGTGAACGCAGTGGATCCCGTTTTCCTGGATCGCACCGGGCGGCGCCGGCGGCTGTTCGTGGCCGCGGGTTCGGTCGGTGGCCTGCTGTTGCTGGTGGCGGTGGTGGCGCTGCTGGCCGGCTTCACCGGGGCCGGTCCCGGCTCGGGGCCGGGCTGGCCGGGCCACGACGACCTGCGCATCAGCCGGCCGGACCCCGCCGTGTCGGTCCGCCCCCGGCCGACGAGGACCCGGCCGCTCGTCAAGGTCACGACAGCCCCCGCGCGGCGCACCACCGTCCCGGCGGCTCCGGTGTCCAGGACCGCGACCTCGGCCGGCGCCAGTGCCAGTGCGACGCCGAGCGCCACCACGAACCCGCACCGGCGGGTTCCCACGCACACGCCGAATCCGCGCAAGAACAAGGGCTGACCGAGGATGGGCAAACGGGTACGGCAGCCCACCCCGCGAGCACACTGGGCCCTGCTGGCCCTGCTCATGCTGGTGCTGCTGGCGGAGCTGTCGCTGAACGGCTACGTGACGCACGTCGGCGCGGAAGGCAACGGTGAGGCCCCGGCTGCCGCACCCGGTGGTGGTCAGGTCCCGGCCGCCGTGCTCGAGGGCGCGGCCGTGCAGCGGATCACCGCCGACGGATCGGTCAGCAGCCGGGCGATGCCGGCCGGAACCATCGCGTTGACCTTCGACGACGGGCCCGACCCGGTCTGGACGCCGCGCATCCTGGCGGTGCTGGCCCGCTACCGCGCCCACGCCACGTTCTTCCAGGTGGGGTCGCGGGTCAACGAGCATCCGGAGATCTCCCGGCAGGTCGTCGCCCAGGGCAGCGAGATCGGGTCGCACACGTTCAGCCACATCGCGACCGCGGGCGCGCCGGAGTGGCAGCTCAGCGCCGAGCTGACGCTGACCCGCAACGCCGTCGCGGCCGCCACGGGTCAGCGGCCGGTCTTCATGCGGCCGCCGTACTCGTCGGCGCCGGACGCGGTCACCGGGGCCGACTTCGCCGCGCTGCGGCGGATCAGTGCCGCCGGTTACCTGGTGGCGCTGGCCGACCACGACTCCGAGGACTGGCGGCGGCCCGGTGTCCAGGCCATCGTGAGCAAGGCCCGGCCGGTCAAGGGCGCCGGCGCGGTGGTGATGATGCACGACTCCGGTGGTGACCGGACCCAGACCGTGCGGGCGCTCGAGCAGTTCATCCCGTCGTTGCAGGCGCAGGGCTACCGGTTCGTCACGATGTCGGAGGGCCTGCGACTGCCCGCCGCGCCACGGGCGTCCGTGGGCGAGCGCTGGCGTGGGCACGCGTTCGCCGTCGCGCAGGCGACCGGTGGCGGGCTGGCCCGGGCCATGACCGTGCTGATGCTGATCGCGGTGGTGCTCGCCGGGCTGCGGCTGGTCGTACAGCTGTGGTGTGCCCGTACGCATCGGCGCCGGATCCGCCGGCTCGACGCGCAGCCCCTGGTCAGCCTGGGCCTGGTGTCGGTGATCGTGCCCGCGTACAACGAGGCGGCCAACATCGCCGGCACGGTCTCCTCGCTGCTGGCCAACGACTACCCGCTGCTCGAGGTGATCGTCGTCGACGACGGTTCCACCGACGACACCGCCGGGATCGTGGAGCGGCTCGCGCTGCCCCGGGTGCGGGTCGTCCGGCAGCGCAACGCCGGCAAGCCCGCCGCCCTGAACACCGGCATGCGGTACGCCCGGGGTGACATCTTCATCCTGGTCGACGGCGACACCGTCTTCGAACGCGACGCCGTCGGCCGGCTCATCCAGCCGTTGCGGGATCCGGGCGTCGGCGCGGTGTCGGGCAACACCAAGGTCGCCAACCGGGGCGGGCTGCTGGGCCGCTGGCAGCACCTGGAGTACGCGATCGGCTTCAACCTGGACCGGCGGATGTTCGACGTCGGCCGGTGCATGCCCACGGTGCCGGGCGCGATCGGAGCGTTCCGCCGGGCCGCCGTGCGTGACGTCGGCGGCGTGTCGCAGGACACCGTGGCCGAGGACACCGACTTCACCATGGCGGTCATCCGGGCCGGCTGGCGCGTGGTCTACCAGCCCGGCGCCGTCGCCTGGACCGAGGCCCCGGCTTCACTGCGGCAGCTGTGGCGGCAGCGTTACCGCTGGTGCTACGGCACGATGCAGGCGATGTGGAAGCACCGGCGGGCGCTGACCCAGCGCGGCCCGGCCGGCCGGCTCGGCCGCCGCGGCCTGGGCTATCTGCTGATCTTCCAGGTGCTGCTGCCGCTGAGCGCGCCGATGGTCGACGTGTACGGGTTGTACGGCCTGTTCTTCCTGCCCCTGGGCAAGGTCGTCGCGGTCTGGGCCAGCTTCACCGCGGTGCAGGTCGCCACGGCGGCGTACGCCCTCAAGCTCGACGGCGAACGCTATGGGCCGCTGTGGAGCCTGCCGCTGCAACAGGTCGTCTACCGGCAGCTCATGTACCTGGTCGTGGTGCAGTCCACGGTGATGGCGCTGCTCGGCGGCGGCCTCGGCTGGCACCGCATGGTCCGCACGGGTGCCGCCACGGCCCACATCGCCGCGACGACACCGGAGCCGCCGGTGCCGGTGACGTATCCGCGGCAGTTCGTGCGCTGGCCGATCAACTAGACCGGAACGCCGCGGGGCAGGCCCGGTGTGGGGCCGGTGTGCCTGCCCCCGCGGCGTTCCTCACTTGATCACTTCCACGCCGGCGAAGGTGCGCTTGCCGCGGCGCAGGACCAGGAACCGGCCCTGCAGCAGCGCCGACTCACCGACGGTGGCCTCGGGGTCGGTGAGGCGCTCGTTGTTCAGGTACGCCCCGCCCTCGGCGATCGTGCGGCGCGCCTCTCCCCCGCTCTTGACCAGGCCGGACGTCTGCAGCAGAGCCGTCACGGTCGGGAGCTCACCGCGTACCTCCGTCAGGCCGGCCTCGGACAGCGCGGCCCGCAGCGTGTCCGCCGAGAGCTCCTCCAGCGAGCCCCGGCCGAACAGCGCCTGGCTGGCGGTGACCGCCTGCCGGGCCTCCTCCTCGCCGTGCACCAGCGCGGTGATCTCGAAGGCCAGCTCCCGCTGGGCCAGGCGGCCCTGCGGCCGCTCGGCGGTCGCCTTCTCCAGCTCCTCGATCTCCTCGCGGCTCTTGAAGCTGAAGTAGCGCAGGTACTGCGGGATGTCCCGGTCGTCGGCGTTGACCCAGAACTGGTAGAACGCGTACGGCGAGGTCATCGTCGGGTCGAGCCAGGTGGCACCGCCCTCGCTCTTGCCGAACTTGGTGCCGTCGGCCTTGAGGACCAGCGGGGTGGTGAAGGCGTGCACCGGGCCGGCGCCGCGGCGGCGGACGAAGTCGACCCCGGCGGTGATGTTGCCCCACTGGTCGGAGCCGCCGAACTGCAGCGAGCAGCCGTGCCGGCGGTGCAGCTCGTGGAAGTCGTTGGCCTGCAGCAGCTGGTAGCTGAACTCGGTGAAGCTGATGCCGGTCTCCAGGCGGTTCTTCACCACGTCGCGGGCCAGCATCTTGTTGACCGGGAAGTGCTTGCCGACGTCACGCAGGAAGTCGATCACCGACAGGTCGCCGGTCCAGTCCAGGTTGTTGACCATGGTGGCGGCGTTCTCGCCCTCGTAGGTCACGAACGGGGCGAGCTGGTCGCGGATGCGCAGCACCCAGCCGGCGGTCACCTCGCGGGGGTTGAGCACCCGCTCGGCGGACTTGCCGCCCGGGTCGCCGATCTGCCCGGTCGCGCCGCCGACCAGCAGCAACGGGCGGTGCCCGGCCAGCTGGAGGCGGCGGGCGGTGACGACCTGCATGAGGTTGCCGACGTGCAGGGAGGCGGCGGTCGGGTCGAAGCCGACGTAGAACGTGATCGAGCCGCCGTCGAGGTGCTTGCGCAGCTCCTCGGGGTCGGTGGAGTCCTGGATCAGTCCGCGCCACTGCATGTCGTCAACGAGAGTCACCGGGAAATTGTCCCGCACCGGGCCGGGCCGTTCACACCGGGTTTCGGGATGCCGCGGGCGCGGCCGGGTGCGACGCTGGGGCGATGAGTCGCCTGGGTTCCGCCGCGCCGCCCGTCGAGCTGTCCAAGAAGCAGGCCAAGGAGCGGCTGGAGGTGGCCCAGCAACGGCTGCTGCGCCTGCGGCTGCTGCTCGGCGGCCAGATCGGCAACAAGAAGATCGGACCGCCGCTCTGTGTCGTCTTCGAGGGCTGGGACGCCTCCGGCAAGGGCGGGGCGATCAAACGGCTGGTCGCGCCGCTGGACCCGCGCCACGTCCGGGTGTCGCAGTTCGCCGCGCCCACCTACGACGAGAAACGGCACCACTTCCTCTGGCGCTTCTGGCCCAAGCTGCCGGGCTGGGGTGGCATGACGGTGCTGGACCGCTCCTGGTACGGCCGCGTCCTGGTCGAACGCGTCGAAGGCTTCGCCACCACGAAACAGTGGACCCGCGCGTACGACGAGATCGCCGAGTTCGAGCGGACGCTGACCGCCGAGGGCGCGATCCTCATCAAGTTCTGGATGCACGTCTCGGAGGACGAGCAGCTGCGCCGCTTCGAGGACCGGGCCGGCGACCCGTTGCGCCGGTGGAAGCTCACCGACGAGGACTGGCGCAACCGGGACCGCCGCGCCGACTACGAGGTCGCGGTGGCCGAGATGCTCGACAAGACGGACAAGCCGAAGGCGCGCTGGCACGTCATCGCCGGTGACAACAAGCACTACGCCCGCCTCGCCGTCGTCGAGCGGGTCGGCAAGACGGTCGAGAAGGCGCTCACCAAGCACGGCTACGACATCCACGACGCCGACTGAGCACGGCCGTGGCGGCGGCAGCGGAGCCCGGTCAGGCGGCCGGGGCGTAGGCGGGTAGCCCCAGCGCCTCGCGGATGGACGCCTGCACCTGGTCGGCCGACGGGCGGGCGTCCACGTCGTGCACGACCTCCTTGCGGCCGAACAGCTCCAGCACCGGCCGGGTCTTCTCGTGGTAGTCGCGCAGCCGGGCCGCGAGTGCCTCCGGGGTGTCGTCCGCGCGGGTGATCAGCTCGGTGCCGCAGATGTCGCAGCGGCCGTCGACCTCGGGCCGGTCGGCGATCAGGTTGTAGTCCATCCCGCAGCCCGGGCACAGCCGGCGGCTGAGCACCCGGCGGCGGACCTCGTCGTCGGGCAGCTCCAGGTGGATGACGCCGTCGATGTCGTAGCTCTCCATGAAGAACTCGGCCTGCCGGCCGTTGCGCGGGAACCCGTCGATGACGAAGCCGAAGTTCCAGTCGTGCTGGTCCAGGCGGTCGCGGACCACGGACTCCACCAGGTCGTCGCCGACCAGCTGGCCGGCGTTCATGGCGCGCCGCACCTGGGCGCCGAGCTTGGTGTGGCGCTGCACGTGCCAGCGGAAGATGTCACCGACGCTGATGTGCACCAGGTCCAGGTCCCGGCAGAGCAGCTCGGCCTGGGTGCCCTTGCCGCTGCCCTGCACGCCCATGATCACGTACTTGCGCATGGTGTCGTCCTCTCTCAGTCCGCGGCGCCCACGCGGAGCGGGCCGGGGGCCTTGCGTCCGTCGAGCGCGGACGGGTCGATGCTCCACCCGTCGGCGACCCGCAGCACGTCCTGTTCGGAGACGAGCACCGTGCTCTCCTCGTCCACGAAGCTCGCCGGCAGCCCGGCGGCACGCTCGGCCGGATCGGGGTCGCCGTGCCACGAGGTGACGTCGCCCGTCTGCCCGACGTAGCCGAACGTGCGCACCAGCTCGCCGTCGACGGCCCGCTGCCAGCGGTGCGACTCGGTCACCCGGTGGGTGGCGAAGAACTGCACCTCGGTGTGCAGGCGCGCCGAGAGCTCCACGACGTCCACCACGGTGTCCAGGCGCAACAGGTAGCGGCCGGCTGCGAGCACCCAGGACGTGTCCCGGGCGCCCGGCAGCGCGGGCGTCACCGCGACGCGGTCGTCGCTCAGGTGCGCCAGGTCGATGCCGGCGCGCCAGGACACCTCGCCGAGGTCCCGCAGGCCGAGCGCGGCGAGCACCTGCTCCGGGTCGCCGTCGCGTACGGCGAGCCACGCCTGCTTACCGCCGAAACCGACCATGACGTCCGTATCCATGTCCACCACGGTAGTGGTCAACTCACGGGAGTGACCGGTTATGCCCAGCCGTGATCGCGGCGCAGCACACCGGCGACGCGGTCGAAGCGGGCGCGGTCCAGCACCGCACCCTCGCGGCGGATGCCGTCCTCGTCGACCTCGAGGACCCGGTCGAGGCGGATCCAGCTGGGCCGCGAGTCGCGGTCCCAGTCGCCGGGGCCGAGGGCGAGCCAGTTGCGCTGGCCGTCGCGCTCGGTCTGGCTGGAGAGCATCAGGCCGAGCAGGGTACGGCCGTTGCGCCCGACCACGAGCACCGGCCGGTCCTTGCCCTGCGACGGGTCGTCCTCGTACTTCACCCAGGTCCACACGATCTCGCCCGGGTCGGCGTCGCCGTCGAGGTTCGGCGAATACTCGAGGTGGCGGCCGCGCTGGACGGTGGGGACCTGCCGGGGCGGGGCGGGGTGCGCGGTGCCCTGCGGGGCCGGGGTACGGCGTCCGGCGACCCGGCGCAGCGTGCTGGTGATGCCGTTGAGGAGTCTGCTCACCCGCGCACTGTATCGACAGGTCCTACGCTGACGGCATGACTCCCGGCGTGGACGCGTGGCAGCCGTACTCGCCGCGGGAGCTGGCCGACCGGCTGGCCGGGCTGCCGGTCACCTGGGCCGTGGCCGGCGGATGGGCCGTCGATCTGTTCCTCGGCCGGGTCACCCGCGACCATCACGACCTCGAGATGGCCCTGCCCGCGTCCCATTTCGGGCAGCTCACCCCGCTGTTCCCCGGCTGGGAGTTCCACGTGCCGCTGTCCGGGAAGCTGACGCCCGCCGACCCGGTGAGCCTGGCGGCCGAGTTCCAGACCTGGGCGCTGGACCCGGCGATCGGGATGTGGCGTTTCGATGTGTTCCGGGAGCCGCACGACGGGGACACCTGGATCTGCCGGCGCGACGAGCGGATCCGCCGCCCGTACGCGGAGGTCGTGCAGCGCACGCCGGACGGGATCCCGTTCGTCGTCCCGGAGGTCGTCCTGCTGTTCAAGGCCAAGGCGGCCCGGGACAAGGACGAGCAGGACCTGGCCGCGGTGCTGCCGGAGCTGTCGGTCGGCCGCCGGGCCTGGCTGGACGCGGCGCTGGCCCTGGCCCACCCGGACCATCCCTGGCGGGCCCGGCTGGCTCACTCCGCCGAGCGGTAGGCGACCTCGGGGTCGAGCAGCGCCGCCCAGGACGGGTGCCACTGCGGCTCCCGCGCCTGCACCTCGGCCCGCAGGTTGCTGCGCCACGGACCCGAGATGCCGTTGTCCTCCCACCAGTCCGGCCACGAGTCGTAGCGGCGTTCGACCGTCACGCCGTGCGCGGTCGTCTCGACGAACAGGAACAACCAGCGCCCCGAGGCGTCAGTGGCCTCGGCCGACCGCAGGCGGCGGACCAGATCACTCAGCTCGCCGAACGCGCCGAACCTGCCCTCGCCGGGCCGGTCGGCCGGGGCACGCTCGCCCGGCTGGGCGGCGAGGCTGCTGCCGTCGGCGTACACCCGCAGCGTGCAGCGGCCGTCACCGCCCGGCGCGCGGCTGCGCATCCACGTGACCAGGGCTCCCAGCTCGCCGGTCGCCACCGGCTCGGGACGTTCGCGTTCGGGCTCGGTGTGCATGGCGGCCCAGATCAGCCGGTCGTGCTCGTGGTCGCTGAGCTTGCGGACCCGGCGCCGGGCCGGGCGCCGGCCCGCGGGTGTCCGCGGCACCGAGGTGCCCGGCACGATGCCACCGCGCACGGCGACGGCCAGGCCGGCGGCGGCATCCAGGGCCGGGTCGGCGAGCCGGGCGAGCAGGCCGGCCAGAGCGGTCCCGTCCAGCTCCCGGCGGGTGCCGGCGGTGAGCAGCCGTACGGCGGCAGCCCGCACGTCAGCCCGCTCGTCGGCGGTGTCGACGTCGTGCTGCCCCCATTCGAAGACCACCTCGGCCAGCTCGGCCACCGTGGCGTCCGCGTCCAGCACGGCGCCGGCCGTCTCGGCGAGCCCGTCCTCCACGCCGTCCGGATATCCGACCCGGTGCCAGCTGCCGCCGTCGTGCCAGAGCACGTAACCGAGCTGGTCCTCGGCGGCGTACGGCACCAGATCGTCCCAGGGCAGCCAGTCCGGCGCGCCGGCGAGCAGGTCCAGCGGCGGGTCGGTGTGAGTGGTGGCGCTGTACTCGTGGTCGCAGCCGTACAGGACCGCGCGGTCGCCCTCGATCAGGGCCAGGTGTGCCCAGTTGCCCCCGCCGTCGTCGTGGTGGGCGCCGGTGTCGCCCACCGACCAGACGTCGTCGTACCCGATGCCGGTCAGCGCGGCGGCCAGCGTGGCCCATCGGGTCCACACCGGGCCGGGTTCCGGCAGGTCGACAGAGATGATCACGGGATCAGGCTATGACCCCCGGGGCCTCGCTCGTGTCGGAAAGTTGCCACTGCGACGACAGCCATTGAGGACTGGCACGGGGTCAGGCACGCTCCCCTGTGTAGTTCCCATATCGCTCAACGTGAGCAGGATCGCCCGGAAGGTGCGTGCGCCGATGCTGCTGCCGCGGACCGAGCACCTCCCGGCCCGCCCGACCTGGGACTGCGAGGTCTGCGCCGACCCGTGGCCCTGCCCGCAGGCGAAGACCGACCTGGCCGAGCAGTACGCCCGCTTCCCGGCCGGCCTGGCCATCTACATGGCCTCGGTGATGTACGACGCGATCGGCGACCTCACCACCGTCGGCGAACCGACCCCGGCCGACCTCTACGAACGCTTCCTCGCCTGGGTCGGCTGACCGCTTCCCGTCCGTTCGCCAACGTGAGCCCGCTCGGCGATGATGGGAATCGATGCCGCCGTTCGTCGGGATGGGGACGCATGGAATGGATCATCGGAATCGGATCCAGCATCATCGCGTCCACTTTGATCTTCCTCGGCGTCCGGGCCAACGGCTTCATGACCAGAACGGCTCGACAGCGCGCGCAACGGCGGCAACTGGCCTCGAGAATGCTCGATGCGGGCCTGACGAACCTGTTCATCACGCGCGCCGATTACGCCACCTATCGCGGCATCCACACCCTCATGGGCTTTCTGGCCACAGCGGAGCGGTCCATCATGGTGATCGGCTACTGGATGGCGCAGGGGAGCGAGATCGAGGACATCTCCAAGATCGGCCGGATGATTCTGCAGAAGCCGGCGCTGCAGGTCCGGATCGCGATCATCCACCCGGACGGCTCGCACCTCGAGAGCCTGGCCGAACACCTGGGCGAGGATCAGCAGCAGATCAGTGAACGGTGCCGGTCGACCCTGAACAAGCTGCAGCGCGTCCGCAGTGACCTGCCGGCCGATGCGCGACAGCGGCTGCAGGTGAAGACCTACACGTCCACCCCGGTCGTGTCGATCATCGTCCTCGACGACGACACGCCGCAGGCACGGGCGCAGGTCGACATGAAGCTGTACCGGACGGCGCGGGACGACAGCTTCGGCTTCGAGGTGTCCGGACTGACCAACCCGCTGTACCAGCGGTTCCGCGGTTGGGCGGTGCTCAGATTCGAGAAGGCTCAGGAATGGCCGGCGTAGCCGCGGACCGCTCGGCCCATTGCGCCCTCGCCCGTACCCGCGCCGTGTTCCAGCCGGCGTCAGCGTGTTGGTGCCAGCGGCGCAGGACCCCGTCCTCGTCGTCGATGACGTTGCCCAGTTCCGCGTACCGGGTGGGGTCGGAGCCGTCGACCGTGTATGCCCGCCCTGACGGCGTCACGAAGAAGTACGCCGACCGGCGCGACGAAATGGTGCCCGTCTCCACGTTGGCATGCGTTGCCCGGCTCTCGGCGGCGGCGACCGCAGCGAGGAATGTGTTGTGGTCGACGGCGAACGACTTCCGGTTCCGGACGGCCGTACGACCGACTGCCCAGAATTCGTACAACGACCATGCCCGCACGCCCGACTCCGCCACGAAATCGGCCAGCGCGCCGAGGCAGCCGAGATTGGGCAGAGCGACAGTCGTGTTGAGCTTGACGCACAGACCGGCATCCACAAGCGCGGGGATCAGGGCACGCATCTCCGCGGGATGGCCCTGATTGCCCCGCATCCGCAGGGCGATGTCAGGGTCGAAAGTGTCCACCGGAACGCCCAGCATGTCGACACAATCGGCCAGCGCCGCGAGGTTGTGCCGCCGCGAGCGGACGAGATTGCTGTCGAGCTGGACGAACGGCGGTTTTGCCGCCGCGCTGTGCCGGATCTGCCGCAGCAGCCGAACGGTGAACGGGTACATCAGCGGATCGCCGCCGCCCACCGTGATGCTCGCCGGCGACCAGCTCATGACGATGTCGATAACCCGGGCGGCCCGGTTCGCGTCCACCCGGACACCGTCGAAAGGGATGTAGCAGAAACGACACGCCATGTTGCATCGATCGGTGAAATTGAAGCTGATCCGGCCCGGCGGCAAAGGGCTGTCTCCGCCGGCCGCCCGCGCCCCCACATCAGCCGCCGTCACGGGCAGGACTCTACGTGACCGGCATGCACCAAAGCGGTAGGGCATGCCGCGTTAGCGCTACTTGTCCTATTTCATCTTTAGAGCCTTACCCATCCTCGAAGAAGCGATGATCTCCGGCATGACTTCCGGCCGGCATGTGCCCTTCGACAGCCTCTGCAACTTCCGCGACCTGGGCGGCTACGCGACCAGCGACGGGCGGACCACCCGCTGGCGCACGCTCTACCGCGCCGACTCTCTCGGCCGGCTGGCCGGGGAGGACGACCTGCGGCGCTTCCGGGAGCTGGGCCTCGGCACGGTCATCGACCTGCGCTATCCGTGGGAGATCGCCGCGTCCGGCCGGCTGCCCGCCACCGACGGGGTGACCTGGCTCAACCTGAGCATCGAGCACCGCCCGTACGACCAGTCGCAGATCGATCCGAACCTCGACCCGTGGCGGTATCTGGCCGACCGGTACGCCGAGGTGGCCGCCGACGGCACCGCCGAGCTGCGGCAGGCGATCGAGACCATCGCCGCCGCGGAGGCGCCGCTGGTGTTCCACTGCGCCTCGGGCAAGGACCGCACCGGGCTGCTGGCCGCGCTGGTGCTGGCGCTGCTGGACGTGCCGGTCGAGACGATCGCTGCCGACTTCGCCCTCACCGAGCTGGCCACGCCCCGGCTGCGGGAGCGGTGGCTGGCCGAGCACCCGGGCCGGGAGCTGCGCTGGCCCGGCTACGGCCGGGCCCCGGCCGAGCTCATCCGGATGGTCCTGGCCGAGCTCACCGCCGGGCACGGTTCGGTGCACCGGTACGCGGCCGAGCGGCTGGAGCTCGACGACAGCGTGATCGCCGCCCTGCGGGCCCGGCTTCTTATGTCTTCGTGAGTCGATCCTTAAGCGCTCCTGAGGTGGCCCCCGCGCGGGGCCGGCGGGCCGCATAGTCGCCTGTGTTGCCGTCCCCCACCCGGCTTCCTGCCGCGCCCGCGCGGCCGCGACCCGCTACTCCCGAGGTGACCGTCCCGTGCCGATGCCCGCTGCCCAGAGATTCCGGTACACCCTGGTGGCGGGAGCCACCGCCGTGGTGATCGGGGTGGGTTTCACGGTCGTCGGCTTCAACCGGCAGGCCGCGCCCCCGGCGACCCGTACCGCCGCGGACGTCCCCCTGGTCGTGGCCGAGTCGCCCCGCGAGCCGGACACCGGCACCGACCTGCTGGACGAGACGGTTCTGCCCAGCTCGGCGACCCCGGCACCGTCCCCGTCGGTGACGAGCGCCACCCCGGCGACCAAGGCGCCGACCAAGGCCGCGAAGAAGCCGGCGACGCCCACGAAGCGCCGGACGACCGCGCCGGCGGAGCGGCCGAAGCCGAATAACGCCCCGGCGACCAGCGGCTCGGTTCTCGACCAGGTGCTGGACCACATCAACGCGGCCCGCGGCGACGAGGGGCTGGCGGCGTTGTCGCTGGACAGCTCGCTGTCGAAGGCGGCGGCCCTGCACAACCAGCGGATGATCGACGGCTGCGGGCTCAGTCACCAGTGCTCGGGCGAGGGCGGTATCGGCGATCGGTTCAGCGCCCAGGGTGTGCAGTGGCGTTCGGCGGGCGAGAACATCGGCTTCGGCTTCGCGGGCGCCGCCGACTCGGAGATCGTCAAGGCGGCCAACGGGCTGTGCGACAGCATGCTGGCCGAGGTGCCGCCGGCCGACGGGCACCGCAAGAACCTGCTCAGCAAGGACTTCAAGCGGATCGGGCTCAGCGTCGTCCGCGAGTCGGGCGGCAAGGTCTGGCTGACCCAGGACTTCGTCGGATGACCGGCCGCTGGCCCAGCGGCCCGGCCCGGCGTCGCCGCCTGCGGGACATGTTCGGCCCGACGCGCCCGTTCGGCCCCAACCGGCCGGGCGGGCAGTGCGGCCCGGTCAAGCGCACCCGGCCGGCCGGCCCCCGGCGCCCGGCGCGCTGACCCTCCCGCCGCGGACCCCGGACGGGGTTGCGGACGCCCGGCATACTCGGCGCGGCAGTGACAGAACGCCTGCCGCCGCCGACGGCTCCCGGGCCCAGCCCTGCGGTTCCACTGTCTACAGTGGAGCCCTTTTGGCGTCTGATCGGCGGCGCCGGCGGCATTTGACCACGGGGGAAACACCATGCCGACCATGTCTCGTCGTACGGCGCTGAGCCTGCTCGCGCTCACCGCGGCCGGCACCTCGGGTTCGTGCGGTACGGCCCGGGCCCAGCCGGCCCACCGGGACAGCCCGGGAAAAGGACGGGCCGCCAACCCGGTGGTCTCGGAGAACATGTTCGCCGGGGACAGCGGGTGGCAGCCGGCCGGCCGGCGCAGCTCGGACGACGTCACGCGCCAGATCCAGGGCTACGCGTCCCGGACGTCGGTCAATGTCGGCGAGTCGCTCGACTTCCACGTCTCGGTGGCCGGCGACCGGCCGTTCACCGTGTCGGTCTACCGGCTCGGCCACTACGGCGGCGCGGGAGGCCGGCGCCTGCTGACCAGCGGCAGCCTGCGCGGCACGGAGCTGCCCACGCCCACCGCCGATCCCGGTACAGGGCTGATCGAGTGCGACTGGCCCGTCTCCTGGACGCTCGCCGTGCCGGCCGACTGGACCTCCGGATACTTCCTGGCGGTGTTCGACACCGACGACGGGTTCCGCAGCTGCACACCGTTCGTGGTGCGTGACGACGGGCGCAAGGCCGACTTCGTCGTCGTGGTGCCGTTCAGCACCTACCAGGCCTACAACTTCTGGCCGGCCGACAGGCGGACCGGCAAGAGCCTCTACAAGGGGTACGCCCGGTCCGGCCAGGTCGGCGGCATCCCCGAGCGCGCGTTCCAGGTGTCCTTCGACCGCCCCTACTCCCACGACGGGATGCCCAGCCGGTCCGACCTGGACCTCGCCGCCGTCCGCTGGCTCGAGGCCACCGGCTTCGACGTGGTGTACGCCTCGAGCGTGGACCTGCACGAACAGCGCATCCCGGCCGGGAAGCACGCCGCGCTGATCTTCCCGGGCCACGACGAGTACTGGTCCAAGGCCATGCGCGACAGCGCGGAGAGCGCCGTCGACGGCGGCACGCACCTGGCCTTCCTGGCGGCGAACAACATCTACTGGCACGTGCGGTTCGACCCCGCCCGGGACGGACGCCGCAACCGGGTGGTGACCTGCTACAAGGACACCCCGGACCCGGGAGCGGACGCGAACGGCCCGACGTGCAACTGGCGCAAGATCGGCCCGAAGCACGGCCACGCCGAGCAGCGGCTGCTGGGCGTGCAGTACAACGGGATGCTGGCCGAGCCGCTGCCGCTGGTGATCAGCAAGAGCGGGCACTGGTTCTGGGCGGGCACCGGGGTCCGCGACGGCGACACCGTCCCCGGACTGGTGGCGGTCGAGGCCGACGGCTGGAACCCGAAGATCAAGCTGTCCCGCCGGGCGAACCAGACACTGCTGTCCGAGACCCCGTACGAGGACCAGCTCGGGCGCGGGGCCCGGGTGCAGAACACCAGCCTCTACGAGACCGACCGCGGCACACTGGTCTTCGCCGCGGGGACGTTCCACTGGAACCTCGCCCTGATCGACTCGGCGTACACCGACGTACGGATCCAGCTGGCGACGCGCAACCTGCTCACCCGCATGCTGGTCGGCTCGCGGGCCTAGGACGGGTCCCGCGGGGAACGGCCGGCGTAGCGGCCGCTGGGCCGGAAGCGGCTCGGCTCGTCGGCGTACTCCTCCAGTGCGTGGGCGAGCCAGCCGGCGGTCCGGGCGACGGCGAAGATCGCCTCCCCGGCGTCGGCGGCCATGCCGGTGGCCAGGGTGAAGGCAGCCAGGGCGAAGTCCACGTTCGGTGCGGCGCCCGAGTGCCGGGCCATGGCCGCCCGGACCGCCCGCGCCTCCGCCGTGGCCGGCGACTCGCCCAGCAGGCCGAGCAGGACCACCGCGCGGGGGTCGCCGGAGGGGTAGAGCTGCTGACCGAAGCCGGGAACCCACCCGTCCGCGCGCAGCCGGTCGGCGATCGTGCCGACCGGATCCCCGGAGCGCGTCGCCTCGATCAGCAGCCGGACCACGAGGTCGCTGGCCCCACCGTGCAGCGGGCCGTCGAGCGCCGCCAGGCCGGCCTGGACGACGGCGTACGGGTGGGCCCGGGTCGAGGCGGCCACCCGGGCCGCGAAGGTGGAGGCGGCCAGGTCGTGATCGGCCAGCAGGACCAGGGCGGCGTTCAGGGCGACGAGGTCGGCCGGGGCAGGCGGGCGTTGACTGAGCCGCGCCCACAGCGCACCGGCCAGGTTTCCGTCCCGCGAGGACTGGGATCGCACGGGCAGCGCCGCGACCATGGTGGCGATGATCGTGCGGCCGCGGGCGATCACCGCGGCCGGCGTGGTGTCGAAGCGCAACCGGTCCGCGGCGGCGATCGCGGCGACTGTCACCCGGAGCCGGTCGGCCGCCCGCGCGTTCGCCGGCAGGGGCGCCGTCACTGCCTCGGCCAGTGCCAGCAGTTCGGGGTCGGGCTCCATCGGGACGTGCTCCAGCCGCCCGGTCCACAGCAGGGTGGCCACCGCCTCGAAGGACGCCGTGGTGGCCAGCTCGCGGGCCCGGTGGCCGCGGTAGAAGAGGTCGTCGCCGGTGATCAGCGTGATACCGGTGTGGATCGCCGGGGCGTCCGGCGCGGCCGCGGGACGCCTGCGCCGGGCGGCGAAAGCCGTGACCTCCGGCTCGGCGAAGAGGCTCTCTTTGCCGTCGGCGTTGCGGTGGCTGCCGAGCAGGCCCCGGCTCACGTACGCGTAGACCGTCGCCTTTTTGACGCCCAGCCGGCGCGCCACTTCCTCGGTCGTCAGCAACCAGTCTCCACCCATGTGGTCATCTTCTCATGTTGACTGGATCAATGTTGACATGCGGATCGGCGAGACCGACATTGAGCTGATGCTGACCGTGAAACCTGGACTGGCCGACGTCGTCGCGTTCGACACCCGCATCGCCGAACCCGACCGCACCGGCGGCTCCCTGCGCTACCGCGGGGTCGACATCGAGACGCTGGTCGGGCGGGCGACCTTCGCCGACGTGTGGGGCCTGCTGGTCGACGGCGACTTCGCCCGGCCGCTGCCCGCCGCGGAGCCCTTCGCCCTGCCGGTCCGTTCGGGCAGCCTGCGGGTGGACCTGCAGGCGGCGACCGCCATGGTGGCCGCCCGGCACGGGCTACAGCCCTTGATCGACATCGGCGACGACCAGGCGCGCGACGATCTCGCCCGCACGTCGGCCACGATGCTGTCGTTCGTGGCCCAGGCAGCCCGCGGTCCGGACCTGCCCGCCGTGCCCCAGCAGCAGGTCGACGCGGGCCGCACCGCCGCCGAGCAGTTCATGATCCGGTGGCAGGGCGAGGCGGACCCCCGCCGGGTCGAGGCCGTCGACCGGTACTGGGTCTGCGCGGCCGAGCACGGGATGAACGCCTCGACGTTCACCGCGCGCGTGGTCGCCAGCACCGGCGCCGACGTGGCCGCATGCCTGTCGGCGGCGGTCGCCTCCCTGTCGGGGCCGCTGCACGGCGGCGCGCCGTCGCGGGCGCTGGGCATGGTCGAGGCCGTGGAGCGCAGCGGCGACCCCCGCGGCTACGTCAGAGAGGTGCTGGACAGCGGCAAACGCCTGATGGGCTTCGGGCACGCGGTCTACCGGGCCGAGGACCCCCGGGCCCGCATCCTGCGCGCGGCCGCCCGGGAGCTGGGGGCGCCCCGGTACGAGGTCGCGCTCGCCCTGGAGGAAGCGGCGCTGGCCGAGCTGCGCGAGCGCAAACCGGACCGGGTCCTGGAGACGAACGTCGAGTACTGGGCGGCGATCGTGCTCGACTTCGCCGGCGTACCGGCCGAGCTGTTCACGCCGCTGTTCGCCTGCGCCCGGACGGCCGGCTGGAGCGCGCACATCATCGAGCAGAAGCACCTCGGCAAGATCATCCGGCCGTCCGCGGACTACGTCGGCGAGACCGACCGGGAACCGTCCGCCCTCGCCGGGTGGGAGCGTCTCGGCGCCACCCGCTAGCGTCTGGCGGGTGAACGACTACTCCTGGCTGCGGATCCCCGCGGCCGACGTGGACCGGGCGGCGCGGGAGCTGCTCGGGTGGCAGCTCACCGCCAACGGGGTCACCGCCCGGCTCACCGAGGTCGAGGCCTACAGCGGCCTCGGCCAGGACCCGGCCAGCCACGCCCACCGGGGCATGACCGCGCGCAACGAGGTGATGTTCGGCCCGGCCGGGATGCTGTACGTCTACCAGATCTACGGCATGCACTTCTGTGCCAATGTGGTCTGCGGCGAGGAGGGGGTCGCCTCCGCCGTCCTGCTGCGGGCCGGTGAGGTCGTCGCCGGGCTGGAGACGGCCCGGTCCCGGCGCCCGGCCGCCAAGTACGACCGCGATCTGGCCGCCGGGCCGGCCAAACTGATGCAGGTCCTGGCCCTCGACCGGCAGGCCAACGCGACGTCCGTCGTGGACGGCACCGGCCCCGCGACCTTGACCCCGCCGGTCGAGCCGGTGCCGGCCGGCGAGGTGGTGGCCGGCCCCCGGGTCGGGGTGACCTCCGCGCACGATGTGCCGTGGCGGTTCTGGATCAAGGGCGATCCCACGGTGAGCGGCTACCGCCGGCACGTCAAACCGAAAGCCAGATCTCAGAGGCGGAACGGCGGTCCCGGCGACTGAGCTGTGGTCAGGCTACGAGGAGCCGCAGGCCGAGCTCTGCCGCGTCGAGAGCGACGAGGTCGCGGTTGCGTTCAGCCCACCGCCCGGAGGACAGGTCCTCGCGGAGCCGGCCCACTGCCCGCTGCTCGGCCCGCGAGCCGACCCGTGTCCACTGATACCGCGCGACGGACATGGTCCTCCAGGTAGGCCTCGGGCCGGCGCCAGTGCGCCTCGAAGAAGCCGTCGGCGCAGTCCCACGGGATGAGCACCGGCTCCGCGCGGCCCCCGATCGCTCGAGTCAGGTCGGTCACGGACGGCCAGCCGGTGAGCAGGTCGGCGAACTCCGGCAGGTAGTCGCGAGTCAGCCAGAACTGTTCGGGCGACCCGGTGTTGCCGGCGTCGTACGTGAACACCACCACGCGGCGGGCCACCCGCTTCATCTCGCGCAGCCCGGCAATCGGGTCCGGCCAGTGGTGAACGGTGCTGACCGCCATCGCGGCGTCGAACGACTGGTCCTCAAACGGCAGGCTCTCCGCTCCCGCGGCCACACACGGCGCGGCACCCGCGGGACGTTGCGCCCGCATGACCGCCGACGGTTCCACCGCGGTGAGTTCACGGTCACGTGGTTCGTAGGAGCCCGTGCCTGCCCCGACATTCAGCACCGTACGCGCGTCCCCCAGCGCCTCCCAGATGCGCGCGGCGATCCGTGGCTCGGTGCGCCGGGTGGCCGGATAGGCGGACCCGATGGCGTCGTACAACTGCGCGCCGAACATCTTGAACTGCTCCTCCGGAGTCGACCTGATTCCCATCGCTCGTGCCTCCAGCTCCCTGTCTATGGCCGTCACCATGGCGGCAGCGCGGTCACGCTGCTCCAGCAACAGGCCCCGTAACCGGCGCAGATGCGCGACCGCATCGGTGGCCGGGTCGTCGACCAGAGCCGCGATCTCCCGCAATCCGAAGCCCAGCCGGCGGTAGGCCAGCACCTCCCGCAACCGTTCCATGTCGTCCGCGGAATAGACGCGGTAACCGGCGCCGTTGCGCGCGGACGGCTGCAGCAGGCCGATCTCGTCATAGTGATGGAGCGTGCGGACGGTTACACCTGCCAGCTCTGCCGCACGCCCCACGGTCAGGTTCTCCTCCACGCCGCGACTATGCGGCATGACGTCACGTGAGGGGCAAGCCCTCCGGCACCGCATCCGGAGCTGACGGTCGGTTCCGCTCCGGCTGGGCGAAACGCAGCAGGTTGCCGTACGGGTCGATCAGCTGCATCGTCGGTCCGCCCGGCGCGTCCACGTCGACGCCCGGCGGCCGGGCCGCCCCCGGACGGGACAGCAGCTCCTCGCGCAGCGCGTGGACATCGGCGACCGGGAACCAGACGACGCCGTGCGGGCTGCCGTCGCCGTGGTGCTCGGACAGGTGCAGCACGGCCTGCGACCGCGAAACCTGCACGTACCACGGCATCCCGGGCTCGAACTGGTGCCGCCAGTCCACGGTGAAGCCGAGGTGCCCGACGTAGAACCGCAACGCCACCTCGACCGACATGACCCGCAGCACCGGCACGCCGGGCGCGATCTCCGGCCGGGCCGGCTCGCCGATGGTGGTCATGGAGCCTCCCGGCCGTGAGCGACCGGCCGCACCGGCCGGCCTCCACCCTAAGCGACCCGGGCCCACGCCCTAGTTGTTCTGCCCAGTGAGGTTGGGGCCGCGGCTGCTGCGGTGGACCTCGGCCACCGTCGCGACGGTCCGCTCACCGCGCACGTCCAGCACCACGGCCCAGAAGGCGGCCGCCGCCAGGACCATCAGCAGGACGCTCAGGACCCAGGCGACCAGGATCCAGAACGCGCGGGCATTGACGTACGGCCAGGGCCTGGCGACGTAGAAGAGGATGGGGCCCACCGCCCACAACGGGGTTCCCACCACCGCGACCAGGTCGGGGCGCACCCACGTGGTGGCGACCACCGTGTCGAGCGCCCCCACCACCAGGAAGACCAGCAGGTACCCGCCCGATCGGGCCAGCACCGCTCCGGCTCTTCGCACGGCAGCACGGTACCCGGTGCAATACGCGGGATCCGGCCCCTGGTGGGCCGCCCGGCCGTTAGCGTTTCCGATGGTGATCTCGCGTCGGATGTTGCTGCTGCTCGACGTCATGTGTGTGGCCGGCGTCGGCTGGGCCGGCGTGCTCATCGGTGCCCTGCTCGGCGGGGACCGGCTCGTGCCGACGTCCGTGGCCGTCGTGGTCGCCGGGGTGCTCGTGCTGCCCGGGTTCACCGCCGGGGTCCTCACCAACCGGCGGATCGTGCGGGGCCGGCAGCCGCAGAGCGGGTGGGTGCGGTCGGTGTGGTCGCCGCCCGAGCTGCCGCGGTGGGGGCTCACCCTCACCGGCCTGGTGTTCTTCGCGTTCTGGTTCGCCGGGATCAGCGCCGTCGCCGGGATGAGCCAAGAGCTCCCGGCCGGGGACAGCGCCGCCGCGCGACGCCAGGTCGATCACCAGCAGCGGTTCGCGCTGGGCGTGCTCGGCGGGGTCGGCACCGGCGGCACCGCGCTGGCCGCCGCGTCGCTGCTCCGGGTACGGCGCACAGCCCGCACCGGCGAGCGGCAGCCGGCGGCGCACTGAGGCGTCGAGACCGGCACCGTCCCGTGTATTGACAACTGGTTATATCTGCATGCTTCTATGAGGCACGCGATTTGACATCGTTGTCACCACGAAGGGACGGCTTCCTCATGCTCCGTACCCTCGCCACGGCGGTCATCCTCGCCGCCGCGGCCCTGTCGGTCCCGTCCGCCGCGCAAGCGGCCGCGGATCCCGACCTCACCCAGTACGTCAATCCGTTCGTCGGCACCGACGACAGCAACTCCCCCAACCCGGTCGGCGGCGGCGCCGGCGGCAGCACCTTCCCCGGCGCCACCGTGCCGTTCGGGATGGTGCAGTTCAGCCCGGACACCCCCACCGCCTCACCGTCGGGCTACCGCGACCGGGACCGCACCGTCGAGTCGTTCAGCCTCACCCACTTCAACGGGGCCGGCTGTCCCAACAACGAGGACATCCCGATCCTGCCGGTCACCGGCGCGCTCGGCGCCTCCCCCGGTTCCAGCTGGACCAGCTACGCGTCCGCCTACACCAAGAGCAACGAGAGCGCCGAGCCCGGCTACTACCGCAACCGGCTCGACAAGTACGGGGTGGACGCCGAGCTCAGCGCGACCAAGCGCACCGGCGCCCTGAAACTGACCTACCCGGCGAGCACCACCGCCCGGGTGCTGATCAACGCCAGCCGCTCGGCCACCGGCGACCGCGACGGCAACGTGACGATCACCGGCAACCGGGTCTGGGGTGAGCACACCGCCGGCGGCTTCTGCGGCGGCAAGACGTTCAAGATGTACTACTCGATCCAGTTCGACCGCACGCCCACCGGCTTCGGCACCTTCAAGGGCGCCACGGTGACCGCCGGGTCGTCGACCACCAGCGGCACCAGCACCGGCGCCTACGTCACCTTCGACACCACGGCGAACGCGGTCGTCAACGCGACTGTCGGCATCTCCTTCGTCAGCGTGGCCAACGCGCAGAACAACGCCACCGCCGAGGCGGCACCCTTCGCCACCGTGCGCGCCGACGCCGACGCCGCCTGGAACACGGCCCTGAACCGCGTGCAGGTGACCGGCGGCGCCGCCGCCGACCTGCAGAAGTTCTACACCGCGCTCTACCACGTGCTGCAGAACCCGAACCTGTCCAGCGACACCAACGGCGAGTACCGCGGCTTCGACAACGCGGTGCACACGGCGAGCCATCCCGTCTACCAGAACTACTCCGGGTGGGACATCTACCGGTCCTGGGCCGCCCTGGTCGCCTTGATAGCGCCGGACGTGATGACCGACATCGTCAAGTCCATGGTGCTCGACGGCCAGCAGGGCGGACTGCTGCCGAAGTGGTCGCACCAGACCGTCGAGGACTTCGTCATGACCGGCGACCCCGGGCCGATCATCGTGGCCAGCGCGTACGCGTTCGGCGTGCGCGGCTTCGACACGGCGGGGGCACTGGCGCTGATGAAGAAGAGCGCCAGCGGCGGCGCGACCCAGGGCGGGGTGCTGCGTGGCAACCAGGCCACCTATCAGGCCAACCACTTCATCCCGGGCAACCCCTCGGACACCCTGGAGTACGCGGCCAGCGACTTCGCGATCGCCCAGTTCGCCGGCGCGCTCGGCGACAGCGCCGCACGCGACACGTACGCCGCCCGCTCGCAGTACTGGCGCAGCCTGTTCAACGGCGAGTCGTCCTATCTGCACACCCGGGACAGCGGTGGGGGCTGGTCGGCGAACCTGAACCCGGCGCAGGAGAGCCCGTACGTGGAGGGCAACGCCGCCCAGTACACCTGGATGGTCCCGCACAACATGGGCGCGCTGATCACCCTGATGGGCGGCCCCGGCACCGCGGTGCAGCGCCTCGACCACCACTTCACCGAGCTCAACGGCGGGCTCAGCCGGCCGTACTTCTACATCGGCAACGAGCCCGAGCACAACGTCCCGTGGACGTACAACGCCGCCCGCAAGCCGGCCGGCACCAGCGACGCCGTCCGCCGGGTGATGGCCGACTCGTTCACCACCGGCGCCGGCGGCCTGCCGGGCAACGACGACCTGGGTGCGACCTCGGCCTGGTACGTCTGGTCGGCGCTGGGCCTCTACCCGGTCACGCCGGGCGCGGACACCCTCGCCGCGCACGGCGCGCTGTTCCCGAGCGTGCTGATCCGGCGCGGCCCGGGCGACATCACGATCAGCGGCGGCAGTGCGGCCAACCGGTACGTGCAGTCGCTGGCCGTCGACGGGACCACGACCAGCCACAACTACCTGCGCTACGGCGACATCGCGGACGGCGGGACGGTCACCTTCACCATGGGCGGCAGTCCGTCGAGCTGGGGCACGGGCGCTGCGGACGTACCGCCGAGCTTTGCCGCCGGGGCGACCCAGCCGCCGGCGGAACCGGATCTCGGGGCGAACCTGGCCCTGGGCCGGCCGGTGACCGGCTCGCCGGCCTGCGCAGCGAGTGAGGCCGCCGGCAAGGCGGTCGACGGCGCGCTGGCCGGCAACAGCAAATGGTGTACGTCCACCGCGCCGCGCCAGCTGCAGGTCGACCTCGGCTCGGCCCGCACGGTGTCGTCGTTCGTCGTCAAGCACGCCGGTCTGGGCGGGGAGAACACCACCTGGAACACCGGCGCGTTCACGATCGCGACCAGCACGGACGGCACCACCTTCACGCCCGCGGTGACTGTGACCGGCTCCAGGAGCAGCCGGACCTACACCCCGATCGCCGCCCGCAGCGCCCGCTACGTGCGGTTCGAGACCAGCCAGCCGGCCGCCGACAGCAGCGCGGCGGCCCGGATCTACGAGCTCGAGGTGTACGGCAGCAGCAGCGCCCCGCCCGACCTGGCGCTGAACCGGCCGGCGACGGCGGACTCGTCCTGCGGCGCGAACGAGGGCCCGGCCAAGGCCTTCAACGGCAGCTGGCTGGGCGGCTGGAACGACAAGTGGTGCTCCCAGGGCTCGGCCCGGTGGGTGCAGACCGACCTGGGCACCCGGCAGCGGGTCGGCTCGGTGCTGATCCGGCACGCGGGCGCGGGCGGCGAGCCGGCGGCCTGGAACACGCGCGACTTCGACATCCAGACCTCGGATGACGGGTCCGCGTGGACCACCCGGGCGCAGGTCCGGGGCAACACGGCCGACTCCACGACCACGGCGGTCGGTGCCGACGCCCGCTACGTGCGGGTGGCGGTGGTGACGCCGACATCCGACGGCAGCGCCGCGGCCCGCCTCTACGAGGTGCTGGTGACCGCCTGAGACCCCCGGGGTGGGGGCCGGGTCCCGCGACCCCCACCCCGGGCCGGCCGATCAGGACGTTACGGCGTCGATCAGGTCGCCGACCGGACGGTCGGGCAACGCCTTGGCGACGTCGGCGATCGCGACGATGCCGACCAGCTGGTGGCCGTCGATCACCGGCAGCCGGCGCACCTTGTGCTCGGACATCGTGCGCAGGATCTCGGCGGCGTCGTCGTCCGCGCCGATCGTGACGGGCTTGCCCTGGGCGAGCTCACCGGCCGTGCAGTCGGCCGGGTTGCGGTCCTTGGCCACGACCTTCACGACGATGTCGCGGTCGGTGATCATGCCCTTGAGACGGTTGTCCTCGCCGCAGATGGGCAGCGAGCCGACGTCGAGGTCGGCCATCTTACGGGCGGCCTCGGCGAGGTTCTCCTTCTCACCGATGCAGGTCACGTCGGGGGTCATGATCTCGCGTGCGGTGGTCATCGGGGTTCTCCCTTCGCTCGGTGGATACCTGTCGCGTACCCGTCTCAGACCGTGGCAATCGTGTATGCCACTTCGTCGACGAGTTCGCGGGCCAGAAATCCGGTGCGCCCGAACCGCGGGGCCAGGCGCTGACCGCTGACCGCGTGCGCGAACGCGCCCCAGCAGGCCGCCTGAGCCGGCTCGGCACCGCGCCCCAGCAGGCCCGCCACGATCCCCGCGCGCACGTCACCGCTGCCCGAGGTGCCCAGGCCCACGTCGCCGCTCTCCTCCCGCCAGCGGCCGCCGTCCGCGGTGGCGATGTGCCCGAACAGGCTGACCGTCGCCTGGTAGCGCTGGGCCAGGTTGGCCGCCTCGGCGGCGAGGTCGTCGCCCGGCTCGCGCCCGAGCAGCCGCTCGGCCTCGGTGACGTTCGGCGTCAGCACCACCCGCGCGGACCGGCCGGCCAGCAGGTCCTGCTCCTTGCTCAGGGCGCCGAGCGCGTACGCGTCCAGCACCATCGCGGTGTCCTTGCCGACCGCGTCGAGCACGGCGTGCAGCAGCCGCGACGTGACGTCGATGTCGTCGAGACCGGGACCGATCGCGACGACGTCGGCGTCCGCCGCGAGCTGCTCCAGCTCGTCCGGGTTCTCCCCCAGGCCGACGACCTTGGCCTCGGGCACGGCGATGCTCAGCGCGCTCACCGTGGAGGGCTCGACCGCGAGCTGCAGGCGCCCGGCCCCGGCCCGCAGCGCCGCGACACCGGCCAGCAGCACGGCGCCCGGCGTCGACCGCGACCCGCCGACGACCAGGACGGTCCCGCGGGCCTCCTTGCCGCCCTGCGGATCGGGCAGCGGCCAGTCGCGCAGCACCTGCGGCGTGATGACCCGTTCGGCCTCAGACGGGCTCGGCATTGACTTCCTCCTGCCGGGTGTGCGGCGCACCTTCCTGGTGCAGGTGGGCGACAGAGTTGAAGAGCTCCGAGCGCAGCACGTCGTCGCCGCGGCGCCAGGTGCTGATCGAGCAGTTCGCGACGGAGGTGGCGTGCGCGACCTCCATCAGTTCGGCCTCGCTCAGCGACTCGGCCAGATAGCGCACGAGCAGCACGGTGGCCTCGTGACCGAACAGCAGGACGCGGCCACCGGGATGATCCTGACGCAGCTCACGCAGCAGGGCCCGCAGGCGCAGCAGCACGTCGGCCCAGGACTCCCCGCCGGGTGGCCGGTAGTAGAACTTGCCGTGCCGGGCGCGGCGGGCGTACTCCTCCGGCAGCCGGGCCTGCACGCCGCGGGCGGTGAGCAGGTCCAGCACGCCCAGCTCCCGGTCGCGCAGGCGCTCGTCGACCACCGCGGGGATGCCGGTGCCGGCCAGCGCCAGCTCGGCCGTCTGCCGGGTCCGCAGGTACGGCGAGACGATCGCCACCTGCGGCCGCTCGTCGCGCCCCAGCCCGCTCAGCCAGCTGCCCACCGCCTCGGCCTGTTCGCGGCCGGCATCGGACAGCGGCACGTCGGCATCGCGTTCCGGGATGTCGATGGCCTCCAGCCCGCCGGTCTCGGCGTCCTGCGCGATCACGTTTCCGGTGCTCTGGCCATGACGGATGACGCCCAGCCACTGCAGTTGCTCCATGGCCAGCCTCTTACCCGGACGGGGTGAGGACTACCACCAACAATGAGGCGAGCCCCGGCCGTCGCGTCCGGCAGCCCTGGCCCGTTAGGAGGGAGGCAAGGTCCACGGCGCGGACCTCGCCCTGGCTACCGGAGGTATCGTGACTGACAACCAGATCAAGGCGCGGGTCAAAGCGGTGCTCAACGGCACGGCCGCGGACACCGCCACCTCGGAACACCCGATGGTCGTGCCCGGCGGCCCGCTGCACCCGGACCACGCCTTGCAGGTGCTGACCCTGGCCCAGCGCACGGCCGAGGAACACGTCGCGATAGCCAAACGCCAGGCGGACAAGATCCGCTCCGACGCGCAGGCCGCCTCCGACCAGTCGGCCCGCGACGCCCAGGTGCACGCGCACAACGTGCGGTGCGAGGCGGACAAGGTGCTGGCCGAGGCGCGCGCCACGTCGGAGCAGGCCGCCCGCGACGCCCGGCTGCGGGCCGACGACGCCAAGCACACCGCCGACCAGATCCTGGCCCAGGCCAAGGACGAGGCCGCGGCCATCGTCGGCGACGCCCAGGGCCACGCGGAGCAGCTCAAACTCCAGGCCCAGCAGCGCTACGAGGACTCGGTCGGCAGCCTGATCGCCAAGCGCGAGGCACTGCAGCAGCAGATAGAAGCGCTGGAGCACTTCGACCGCGAGTACCGGGCCCGGCTGACCACGTTCATGCAGGGCCAGCTGCGCGCGCTCTGGGTGGACCGGCCGCAGGTGGGCACCGACCTGCAGGCCCCGGTGACCGGCGCCGGCGGGCCGGAGACCACACCCGCCGAGGAAGCCGACACCGCCGGCGAGACGGGCGAACGCGCCGAGGAGACCGAACCGGCCGGCGAGTCACGGGACGCGGACTGACCCGAAGTCCTTCAGACCCGCCCGTCGCTACCGATGAGCGGGTTCATGATCGCAGGACAGCGCGGGCCCGTGGTCGCCGGCGGCGCGCTGCTCGCGGTCAGCCTGGGCAACTTCACCGCCGGGCTGCTGGGCGCCGGGCTGCATCCGGTGACCGGGTGGCTGCCGCTGCCGGTGATGGCGGTGCTGACCGCGTACGCGTCCTGGCAGGTCGGCCGGCGCGCCGAGCTGGCCGGGCCGACCCGCCGGTTCTGGCGGCACTTCGCGGCCTGTGTCGGCGTGCTGGCCGTGACCCTGGTGCTGCACGCCCGCGACGCGCTCACCGGCCCGGCGCCGCACCAGCGGATCGGCCTCACGACCACGGCGCTGTACCTGCTCCTGCTGCTGGCCCTGGTCTGGGCGCTGATGCGGTTGCCGGCCGAGGCGCGCTCGCGCGGTGACTGGGCGCGCTTCGGCTTCGACGCGGGCATCATCCTGATCACCAGCGGCATCCTGGTCTGGCACTTCGTGCTGATCCACGCGGCGGGGTGGACCGCGCACACCGGTTCGGCGGCGCCGCTGCTGGGCATCGTCATGATCGCCTCGGTGTCGCTGATCGCTTTCGTCAAGGTCGCCTTCACCGGCGCCGGTGGACTGGATCGGGGGGCTGTGCATCTGCTGTCGTTCGGCACCGCGCTGGCCGCCGCGACCGGTTCGCTCATGCCGTTCCTGGACGAACGGCCGGAGCTCAACTCGACCTTCCTGGCCGTGCCGATCGCCTGCTTCTGCGCGCAGCTCGCCGCCGGCCGGCAGCTGCGGGCCCGGGTCGTGGCGCCCGTCGCGCGGCGCGGCCGGCAGCGGGTGAGCGTGGTGCCGTACCTGGCGGTGGCCGGCATGGACGCGATGCTGCTGGGCACCGACATCCCCAGCGCCGAGGGACGGATCGTCGCCGCCGGGACGGTGGCCATCACCGCCCTGGTGGTGATGCGGCAGGTCGCCGCGTTGCGGGAGAACAGCCGGCTGCTCGCCACGGTCGACAGCAACCTCAGCCAGCTACGGGCGTACCAGGAGCAGCTGGCCCACCAGGTGCGGCACGACTCGCTCACCGAGATCGCCAACCGGGCCAGCTTCGAGGAACAGGTCACCGGCCGGCTCGCGGCCGGCGGCTTCGTCGTGGCGCTGCTCGACCTCGACGACTTCAAGACCGTCAACGACCGGCTCGGGCACGGCACCGGCGACGCCCTGCTCAAGGCGGTCAGCCGTCGCCTGCTCGGGCTGCTGCGGGCCGGGGACACCGTGGCCCGCCTCGGCGGCGACGAATTCACCCTGCTGCTGCCGGGCCTGACCGACACCGAGGCGGCCGCCCTGCTGCGGCGGGTGATCACCGACGTGCAGGAACCGCTGATCATCGACGGTCACGAGATGACGCCACGGATCAGCATCGGGGTCACCGCCGCCCGGCCCGGCGACACCCCGGGCGAGCTGCTGCGCCGCGCCGACGTGGCCATGTACGCGGCCAAGAACGCCGGCGGGGGCCGCTCGGCCTGGTTCGACCCGGCGATGGACGAGCGGGCCGACCGCGACGCCCGGCTCGGCGCGGACCTGCGCCAGGCCGTCGCCCGCGGCGAGCTGTCGGTGGTCTACCAGCCGATCGTCGAGCTGCCGGACGGCCGGCCCGCCGGGGTCGAGGCGCTGGTGCGCTGGCAGCACCCGGTGCACGGGCAGGTGTCGCCGGCGGTGTTCATCCCGCTGGCCGAGCGCAGCGGCGCGATCATCGACCTGGGCCGGTGGATCCTGGAGCAGGTGGTGGCCCAAGTCGCCGACTGGGACCGCACGCTCGGCGCGGACGCGCCCGGCCGGGTCAGTGTCAACGTCTCGCCCCGGGAGCTGCACGAGCCCGGCTTCGTGGCCGGGGTCGCCGCGCTGCTGGCCCGGGCCGGGGTCGACCCGGCCCGGTTCACCGCCGAGATCACCGAGACCGCGGTGCTGGGCACCGGCCCCGGCCCGGAAGCCGTCCGGGCGCTGCACGAGCTCGGCCTGCGGGTGGCGCTGGACGACTTCGGCACCGGCCAGTCGTCGCTGAGCCTGCTGGTCGACTGCCCGGTGCACGTCCTCAAGGTCGACAAGTCGTTCGTCGACGGGGTCACCGCCGGCACCGCCCAGGCGGTCATCGTCGACAGCCTGATCGCCATCACCACCGGCCTGCGGATCGAGGCCGTCGCCGAGGGCGTGGAGACCGCCGCGCAGGCCCGCCGGCTGTACGAGGCCGGTTACCGCTACGCCCAGGGCTTCCACTTCGCCCGCCCGATGACCGGCGACGACATCACCCGGCTGCTCACCCCGGTGACGCTCGGCGCGTGAACCGGTCAGGCCCGGCGATCCTTCTCGATTCGCGTCCGATCGTTCTCGTCTTGCGAAGGCCGATCTGTGGACTCGTGAACAAGCACGGCGGGAGGCTCCTGTCATGACACTGACCCGACGCGCTCTGTTGAGCGGCACGGCCGCGGCGGCGGCCCTCGGGCTGACCGGGTGCAGTGGCGTGACGCCGGGGCGCGACACCAGCGGGTCGCTCGACTACTGGAACCTGTTCGGCGGCGGCGACGGCGTCCGGATGACCCAGATGCTCGACGGTTTCCGGACCGCCAACCCCCGCGTCACGCTCAGCGCGGTCACCCTGGCCTGGGGCAATCCGTACTACACGAAGCTGGCGCTGGCCACGCTCGGCGACAAGCCGCCGGACGTCGCCATCTCGCACCTGACCCGGATGAAGACGCTGGTCAGCTCGGGCCTGCTGGAGGAGCTGCGGCCCGCGGACCTGGCCCGGCACGGCATCAGCGCCGACCTGTTCACCCAACGGGCCTGGCAGGCCGGGCTGGTCGACGGCAAGGCGTACGCGATCCCGATCGACACCCACCCGTTCGTGATGTTCTACAACACCGACATCTGCGAGAAGGCGGGGCTCCTGGATTCCTCCGGGGCGCTGCGCCCGCTGGACACCCCGGAGAAGTTCACCGAGGCGATGCGCAAGGCCAAGGAGGCCTCCGGCGCGTACGGCGGGGTCGTGGCGATCAACAACGACACCTCGACCCCCTGGCGGATCTTCCAGTCGCTCTACAGCCAGCTCGGCGGCGAGGTCCTGGCCGACGAGGGCCGCCGGGTGGTGCTCGACGAGGCCAGGGCGAGCCAGGTGCTGACCTTCCTGCAGTCGCTGACCAAGTCCGGCCTGTTCCCGGCGGGCAGCGACTACCAGGGCTCCATCGCCACGTTCGCCAACGGCCAGGCCGGTTTCTACTTCCAGGGCGAGTGGGAGATCTCCACCTTCCAGACCGCCAAGATGCCGTTCTCCATGACGCTGTTCCCCAATGTCTTCGGCGGCGACCGGTACGCCGTCCAGGCCGACTCGCACACCCTGGTCATCCCGCGCCGGCCGGATCAGAGCCAGGCCGGTCTCGACCGCTCGCTGCTGCTGGTGCGCTCGATGCTGGACCAGAGCAAGACGTGGGCCGAGGGCGGGCACGTGCCGGCCTGGCTGCCGTTCCGCGACAGCGCCGACTACCAGGCCATGACGCCGCAGTCGAACTACTCCGCGGCCGCCGACGCCGCCGTCTACGACCCGGAGGGCTGGTACTCCGGCTCCGGCTCCAACTTCGAGATCGTCATGGGCTCCGCCGTCGCCACCGTCCTGGGCGGCCAGCAGTCCCCGGCCGACGCGATCGCCCAGATGCGCGGCCAGCTGCAGAACCTGTCCACGACCGCGTCACCCATCTGAGGGGGTGCCTGGTGACCACCGAGACCGTCGTACGCCCCCGCCCCGCGACCGAGGACGGGGCCCCGCCGGAGCAACGTCCCGGCACCGGCCTGCCCGCGCTGGGTTTCCTGGCGCCGTTCCTGATCCTGTATCTCGCGTTCATCATCGGCCCGACCATCTACGGCCTGGTGATGAGCTTCTTCGACACCAGCCTGGTCAAGCCCGGGCTGTCCGGCTTCGCGGGCTTCGGCAACTACGCCGAGGCGTTGCAGAGCAGCGACTTCTGGTCGTCGCTGTGGCACACCGTGTGGTTCACCGTGCTGACCACGCCGCCGCTGATCGTGCTCGCGTTCGTCTTCGCCCTGCTGGCCGACCGGGCCAGCCGCGGCCGGTGGTTCTTCCGGCTGGCCTTCTTCGCGCCGTTCATCCTGCCCTCGGCCGTGGTCGCGCTGATCTGGATCTTCATCTACACGCCGGGGCTCGGGCTGATCGAGACCGCCCTGCTGAAGGTCGGCATCACCTCGCCGAACTGGCTCGGCGACCCGAACTGGGCCATGCCGTCGCTGGCGATGACCACCATCTGGTGGACGCTGGGTTTCAACTTCGTGCTCTACCTGGCCGGTCTGCAGGAGATCCCGCGCGACCTCTACGAGGCCTCGGCCATGGACGGCGCCTCGCCCTGGCAGCAGATCCGCAAGATCACCATCCCGATGCTCGGCCGCACCACCACGCTGGTGGCGGTGCTGCAGGTGATCGCCTCGCTCAAGGTCTTCGACCAGATGTACATCATGACCTCGGGCGGCCCGAACTTCGCCACCCGCTCGATCCTCGAGTACGTCTACGACGAGGGCTTCACCAACTTCCGGGTCGGCTACGCCGCGGCCGTGTCGATGCTGTTCTTCGTGGTCGTGCTCCTGGTCTCCGCCGTCTGGTTCACCATCGTCCGCCGCCAGGAGAAGGGGGTCTGACCCATGACGGATCTCGCTCAGCGGGCGGAGACACGCGTCAAGCTCTTCAACCGCATCTGCTTCGGCGTGCTGATCGCCTTCGCCCTGCTCTGGCTGGTGCCGCTGGCCTGGGCGCTGGACACCGCGCTCAAGCCCAACGCCGAGACCACCCGCACCACCTGGGCCATCGCCGACCCGACCCTGGACGCGTTCAGCCGGGTGCTGCGCGACACCGACCTCATCACCTGGTTCGGCTCCAGCCTGTTCATCTCGACGCTGACGGCGGTGGGCACCGTGCTGGTGGCCAGCCTGGCCGCGTACGCGTTGTCCCGGATGCGTTTCCGCTACCGCAACGTGGTGTTCTGGCTCGTGCTGGCCGGCATCATGATCCCCGGCCAGGTGCTGATCGTGCCCTGGTTCCGCGAGTTCGACGCGCTGGGCCTGCTCAACACGTGGTGGGCGGTGAGCCTGCCGCAGATCCCGACCGCGATCGCCGTGTTCATCTTCAAGCAGTTCTTCGACGGCCTGCCGCGCGAGCTGGAGGAGGTCGCGCGCATGGACGGCGCCGGCTACCTGCGGATCTACCGGAAGATCATCATGCCGCTGGCCCGGCCCGCGGTCGCGGCCGTGGCCATCTTCACCTTCGTCACGTCGTGGAACGACCTGCTGTGGCCGCTGCTGGTGCTGAGCAACCCCGACATCATGACGGTGCCGGTCGGCCTGGCCACGGTGCAGGGGGCCTTCGGCATCCGGTACGCCGACACGATGGCGTCGGCTATTCTCGGCGCGATCCCGCTCGTCGCCGTGTTCCTGCTGTTCCAGCGTCATATCGTCGAGGGCATCGCCGGCAGCGGCCTGAAAGGTTGAGCATGCTTTCCGCCACCATGACCGTCGACCCCGCGTTCCGGGTGGGCGAGGTGGACCCGCGGCTGTACGGCTCGTTCGTCGAGCACATGGGCCGCTGCGTCTACACCGGCATCTACGAGCCCGGCCACCCGCGCGCCGACGAGAACGGCTTCCGGCAGGACACCGCGGAGCTGGTCCGCGAGCTGGGCGTGCCGCTGGTGCGCTACCCCGGCGGCAACTTCGTCTCGGGCTACCGCTGGGAGGACGGCATCGGCCCGGTCGGCGAGCGGCCCACCCGGCTCGACCTGGCCTGGCGTTCGCTGGAGTCCAACCACGTCGGCGTCGGCGAGTTCCTGAGCTGGTGCCGGACCGTGGGCGTGGAGCCGATGATGGCGGTCAACCTGGGCACCCGGGGCATCGACGCGGCCCGGTCCCTGGTGGAGTACTGCAACCTGCCCGGCGGCACGTACTGGTCGGACCTGCGCGGCGGGGACCCGTACGGGATCAAGACCTGGTGCCTGGGCAACGAGATGGACGGCCCGTGGCAGATCGGGCACAAGACCGCGCCGGAGTACGCCCGCCTGGCGCTGGAGACGGCCAAGGCGATGCGCCAGGTCGACCCGTCGATCGAGCTCGTCGCCTGCGGCAGCTCGGGCCGGCAGATGCCGACGTTCGGCAGCTGGGAGGCCACGGTCCTGGCCGAGACCTACGACGCCGTCGACTACGTCTCGATGCACGCCTACTACCAGCAGCACGGCGACGACCGGGACAGCTTCCTGGCCTGCGCCACCGACATGGACCAGTTCATCGACGAGCTCGTCGCGACGGCCGACCACGTGCGCGCGGTCGGCCGGCACCGCAAGCGGATCAACATCTCCTTCGACGAGTGGAACGTCTGGTACCAGAGCCGCTTCGCCGGCGAGACGAACCTGGCCGTCGAGCACCAGCCCCGGCTGATCGAGGACGTCTACTCGGTCACCGACGCCGTCGTGGTCGGCAACCTGCTGATCAGCCTGCTGCGCCACGCCGACCGGGTGAAGATCGGCTGCCAGGCGCAACTGGTCAACGTCATCGCCACCATCATGACCGAGCCGGGCGGCACGGCGTGGCGGCAGGCGAGCTTCCACCCGTACGCGCTGACGACCCGCTACGGGCGCGGCACCGTGTTGCAGCCGGCGATCTCGGCACCGACGCACGAGACGGCCCGGCACGGCGAGGTTCCGCTGCTGGACGCGGTCGCCGTGCAGACGGACGAGGGCGCGGTGCTCTTCGCGGTGAACAGGTCGCAGACCGAGCCGATGACCCTGGACGTGGACCTGCGCGCCCTGCCCGGCCTGACCACCGCCAGCCACACGGTCCTCGCGGACGACGACCCGGACGCGGTCAACACCGCCCAGCAGCCCGACCGGGTGCAGCCGCGCGACCTGAGCGAGCCCAAACTGGACGGTGGCCGCCTGCGGGCCGAGCTCCCGGCCCTGTCCTGGAACATGATCAGGCTGAGCTAACCGATCAGGGTCGCGTCCTCGAAGACCAGCGGCGCCCAGCGCGGGGCGCCGGCGCGGCCGTGTTTGGGGTCGACGCCGACGAAGCGGGCGCCGCCGATCCTGGTGAACGTGTGCCGGGCCGCCCAGTCCACGGTGCTGCGCTGCCGGATCCGCTCGCCGCACAGCCAGGCGCGGCGGCGGAAGTCGACGATGCTCGAGTGGCCGTGCAGCTGGCTGAACGGGGGCGGCTCGGCGGCGTGCAGCCAGGACTCGTACACGTCGGGGCCGGCCTCGGCCCACAGCGGTCCGCGGCCGTGCCACAGCAGCTCGTCGGGCCGGGTGTTGAGCAGGTCCGCGGCTGTCCCGGCGGTGACCGGCGCCCCGAGCTCCTGCCAGGCACCGACGGTCAGCGCGGCGTGGGTGAGCAGGAACTCCTCACCCCCGGCGGTCCGCACCGCGGCGGCGACCCGCAGCTGATCGCGCAGCCACCAGCCGCGCAGCAGGGCGGCGTCGCTCTCGGCCAGCGGCTCGGGCCAGAACACCTCACCGCCGAGATACTGCGACTCGTGGTTGCCGATGAGCTGGACCCAGCGGGCGGGCGCGTCCGCCAGCCGTCCGGCGACGAAGGCCAGCACGCCGGAACTGTCCGGGCCCCGGTCGACGAGATCCCCGACCTGGACGACGACGGTCTCCTCGTCGCTTGTCAGCCCGCTGACCGCGTCGGCCAGATGCCGCGCGCACCCGCCGACGTCCCCGATCACCACGACCCGTGTCATCGCCTCACCCCCGTGCCGACGACGATAGCCAGACTTCATCAGCTGGTGGGACCGCGGCCATGCGTTCGTGGTGCGGGCCGGAGACCGTGCGGGCATGACGCGGGCATACCGGTGGCGGCTCGCCACGGAGTTCGGGTTGCTCTTCGTCGTGGTGGTCGGGGCGTACCTCGTCCTCGACGTACCGGGTGGTCCCATTCCACCGCTGGTCGTGGCCGGCATTCTCGCCGCGCTGGCTCTGCGTCGCGACCCCGGCTTCGACCGTCGCAGGCTGTGGAACGCCGCCGCGCTCCGGCCGGCGCTGCTGAGTGTGCTGCTGCTGTGGGCGGCGGTGTCGGTGGCGGCGACGGCCGGCGTGGCCCTCGCTGCTCCCGACCGCCTCTTCGACATGCCGCGCCGGGAGACCGCACTGTGGCTGGCGGTCGTCCTGCTGTACCCGTTGCTTTCGGTGTATCCGCAGGAGTTGCTGTACCGAGCCTACCTGCTGCACCGGTTCGCCCCGCTGCTCGGCACGGGCCGCGGTGCCGCCGCGGTGAGCGCGGCCGTGTTCAGCTTCGCGCACCTGCTGTTCGGCAACGTCCTGGCGGTCGCCGCGACGCTGGTGGGCGGCTGGCTCTTCGCCCGCCGGTACCAGCGGACGCGGTCCCTGCTGGTGACGTCGGTGGAGCACGCTCTGTACGGCATCACGATCTTCACCATTGGCCTGGGCCGGTTCTTCTACCACGGCACCGAGGTGGTCTGTCCATGGACGTCGGTGACGAGGCGTTGTTGCTGAGCCCGGGCGAACCGTTCGCGTTGCCCTGCGTGTATGTCGCTCACCCATTCCCAGCCCGGCTGGGCCGATGAGCCGATCCGCGGGTCGTCGGGAACATCCCCGTCGCGCAGGGCACGTACGTACGCACGGTCCTGGTCGATCCTTGCCCTTACCTGATCACCTCGGCCGACGGAGCCGTGACCCGGGATGACGACATCGACGGCGTCCGCCACGTCTTCGAGCAGGCGCAGCCCGGCGAGGTATTCCTCGATCGGGTCGTTGGTGCGGTTCACGTCGCCGAGCATCGGAATGAGGACATCCGACAGCATGTCGCCGGCGACGAGAACTCCGCGTTCCTCGATCAACAGCGCCGCGTGGCCCGGGGCATGAGCCGGGTGCTCGATGATCCGGACCCGCGGGCCATCCCATGGAATCCACGCGGTTTCGGCGGGCAGGCCGGTGATGAGGCCGAACAGGTCCAGCGGTGTCTCCTCGGCGATCTCCGGTGGCAACCTCTCGGCGACGCGGGCCTTCCAGCCCGCGTTCGACCGCAGCTGTCGCATATCAGCCGCACAACGGGCCGTGCCGTACCGAGGCGCTTGGCCGAATTCGGCATGCCAGAGCACGTGATCCCAATCAGGATGCGTCGCGAAGCCCGCCACGACGGGTCGGCCCGACTCGGACAGGTCGTTCGCCAGGCAGGCCATTTCGGAGCCCGTTATCCCGGGGTCGATGAGCAACACGCCCGCCCGGCCCTGCACGACAACCGTGTTGTTCTGGATCAACTCGCTCCGGTGGACCAGCACGCCCTCAGCAACCTGCGTCAGCATGGGGCTCCTCCTTGCTTTCGTTCATTCGTGGTGTGTCCTGGCTCAGCCGAGAGCCAGGGTGGCTACGGCGAGAATGCAGACCCCGATACCCGTTCGTTGTGCGGTGCCGATCCGCTCTCCGAGTACGCCGGCGGCGAGCAGGACGGTGACGGCCGGGTAGAGGGAGGCAAGGACGCCGGCGAGGCCGAGGCTGGTCGTTCCGGCGGCGAGAATGAAGGCGAGGGTGCCGAAGGTGCCGAGCACGCCGGAGGCGCTGCCCCAGCCGACCACGCCTGCGCCCATGCCGCGGCGGGGGCGCCATGGCTGTCCGAGGCTGGTGGCGGCGACCATGGTCAGGATCGCGCCGACCAGTTGGTTGGCGGCAAGTGGCAGCACACCGGCGGCTGCGGAGATCTGGTCAAGTGCGACGAACAGGACTCCGAAGCCCACGCCCGCGATGGCTCCGTCGATGAGCGCTTCCCGGGTACTGGCCGGTCGGTCCGACGTGGTGTCTCGGGAGACCAACCAGATCCCTGGAAGTGCGGCCAGCACGCCGACCCAGACCAGCCGGCTGGGACGGTCACCGAGGGCTACGCTCACCAGCACGGGCAGGACCGCGGCCCCGACCGCCGAGATCGGCGCCACCAGGCCCATCCGGCCGCGGGCGAGCCCGCGGAACAGGAAGATGCTGCCGGTCGCCGAGCCGGCTCCGGCCAGGATCGCCCAGGCGAAGTCCGCCATGACGGGATTGCCCGGCCGCATCAGGCCGGCCATGAGCATGACCAGCGCGCCGGCGGCCTGCCCGACCAGGACGACCTGCCATGAGGAGTGCCGGTGCGACCCCACACCGCCGATGAAGTCCGCGGCGCCGTAGGCGAGAGCCGACGAGAGCGCCAGCAGGATTCCGAGGTTCATGGCACTTAGCCTGGGGCTGATGCGGTCCACTATGAAGGTCCACTCGCGGAGCCGAGGAGTGGACCATTTGGTGTACTGGTGGCATGACGGTGGACTGGGCCCGCGGTGGCCCCGACCTTCTGGTGGCGCTGGACCGCGACGCCGGTCCGCTCGGAATTCAGCTCCAACACCAGTTGCGGGCGGCGATCCGCGACCGACGGCTGGGCGCCGGCGAGCGCTTGCCGTCGACGCGACGACTGGCCGAGCTGCTCGGCGTGTCCCGCGGCACGGTCGTCGATGCCTACGAGCAGTTGCTGGCCGAGGGATACGTGGAGTCCGCGGTCGGCTCCGGGACCCGGGTGGCCGCCCTGCCGTCCACTCTGCCGGAGGCCGGGCCGGCCCGGCGAGCGCTCGGCGTCCCCTCGGGCTCACCCCCGTCGGTCCGGCCGGCCGAGGTCGACTTCGAGTACGGCATCCCCGACCTCGGCTCGGTGCCGCTTACCGACTGGAGTTGGGCGGTGTCGGAGGCGACGCGGACCCTGCCGACCGCCGAGTTGGGTGACGAGGACCCGGCCGGTTCGCGGCACCTGCGGGAGGTCGTCGCCGCCTACCACCGTCGCGTTCGCTCGGGCTGCGCGGTCGCCGAGGAAGCCGTCATCGTCTCCGGCTTCCGGCAGGGACTGACTTTCGCCCTCGCGACGCTGGCCCAGCACGGCATCAAGCGCATCGCACTGGAGGATCCCGGTCCCCGGGAGCACGACGTCATCGCCCTCCGCGCCGGCCTGGACCCCGTGCCGGTCCCCGTCGACGACTACGGCCTGGACGTGGGCCGCCTGCGCGAGACCGGGGCACGAGCGGTGTTGTTGACACCGGCCCACCAGTGCCCCACCGGCGTCGCGCTCGGTCCGTCGCGGCGACGGGACCTGGCGGCCTGGGCGGACGAGGTCGACGGGGTCATCCTCGAGGACGACTACGACGCCGAGTTCCGATACGACCGCCAGCCGGTCGGCTCACTCCAGGGCCTCAACCCGGATCGCGTGATCGCTCTGGGATCGGTCAGCAAGACGCTCGCACCGGCGATCCGGCTGGGCTGGGTGCTCGCGCCCGCCCGGTTCGTGGCCGGGATCGTCGAGGAGAAGCGGCTCAGCAGTCGCGGCGCCCCCGGCCTGGACCAGGAAGCGCTCGCGCTGCTCATGGAAACCGGCCGTTTCGACCGCCACCTGCGACGCGTGCGGGAGATCTACCACGCCCGCCGGGACGTGCTGGCAGCCGAAGCCGAACTCGCCTTCGGGCCCGGACGGTTGCACGGGCTGGCGGCCGGCTGCCACGCCCAGCTGCGCCTCCCCGACGAGAGCTCCGAACGCGCCGTCGTGGCGACCGCGGCGGCCATGGGCGTCCGAGTCAACGGACTCGCCCATTACCGGTTCGCGTCCGCGGGCACGGAAACCGAGCCACGCCCGCCCGCTCTGGTACTCGGCTTCGGCAACGTCAGCGAACTCCAGATCCGCCGCGGCATCCGCACCCTCGCCGAAGCCGTCCGGCACGACCGACTTCGACACACGCCTTAGGGCAGGACGGGCCTGGCGCTCAACTGGCGCGATCGCGGGCCGCGTCGCACCAGCCCAGCTCGGCGGCGAGGGCGCGGGCGGTCGCGACCAGCTCGATCGCCCACCGGGACGGATGGTGGGCCCGCCACAGCATCGACCACGGGTAACGCGGCACCGACGCGTCGAGCGGGCGCCAGACCAGCTCGGCGGACACGCCGGCCGTCGACTCCGGGGTGCAGAGCACACAGCGGCCCTGCAGCACCAGGTCCACGGCCGCGCGCAGCGTCTGCACGCTGCCGGTGAACAGGGTCGGGAAGAAGCCCGCGGACCGGCAGACCTCCGCGACGAAGCCGTTGAACTCGGGCGCCTGGTCCTCGTCGGCGAGCAGCAGCGTCTCGCCCCGCAGGTCGCTGACCGGGACGTGGGTCAGGGCGGCGTACGGGTGCCCGGCCGGGACCAGCACGCCCAGCGGATCAAGCCGGAAGATCTCCGCGGCGATCTCCGGCGCCGCCCCCGGCAGCCGCCCGATGCCCACGTCGAGCCGGCCGTCGGCGAGCAGCCGGCACTGCTCGGGCACGCCCGCGAGCACCTGGTGGATCTCCAGCTCGGGATGGCGGGCCTGCACCGCGCGCAGCACCGGCCGGACGGCGTCGTAGCCCTCGTCGAGCAGCCCGACCCGCAGAGTCGGCGCGGCGAGCGCCATGCCCTGGGCCAGCACGGCGGCCCGGTCGACGTGCTCGAGGATCTGCCGGGCCTCGATCAGGAAGCGGGCGCCGGCCGGGGTGAGGGCGACGTGCCGGGTGGTGCGGTCGACCAGCAGCACGCCGACCGCGCGTTCGAGGCGTTGCACCTGGGCGCTGAGCGCCGAGGGGACGATGTGCTCGCGGGCGGCGGCCCGGCCGAAGTGCAGTTCCTCGGCGAGGGTGACGAAATACCGCATTTGACGCAGCTCGATGCGGTTGCCGCCGACCGTGTCGGAGACGGCGCGGAGAGCGGAGTGCCGGGGCAGGGTGCTCATGGTGCGACCTCCTCGATGACCCCGCTCATCCCATCGATACGTCCCTCGCAGTGTTATCGCTAACATTGATGTAGTCAAGGCGTAACAGAGCGGCAACATGAACCCCGGCAGGCCGTTGTTAGCGGTCACATCACCGGTCACGTCACCCGATCGGCGTTCCAATAGTTGATATAGTCGACCGAGTTAGTAGACAAGGCAGGGATTCTCGCCGAGACTCGACCGATGGATCTCACCCTGGCGTTCGCCGGACTCGGCGTCGGCATCGTGGTCGGACTCACCGGCATGGGCGGCGGCGCCCTGATGACCCCCGTCCTGGTCCTGGTCTTCGGTGTCCCGCCGGTCGCCGCGGTCTCCAGCGACCTGGCGGCCAGCGCGGTGATGAAGCCGTTCGGCGGCTGGGTGCACGCCCGCCGCGGCACCGTGAACTGGCGCCTCGTCCGCTGGCTCTGCGCCGGCAGTGTCCCCAGCGCCTTCCTCGGGGTCCTGCTGCTGCGCCTGCTCGGCGACGACGCGACCGTGCAGCACACGATCAAGATCGCCCTCGGCGGCGCGCTGCTGCTGGCCGCGGCCGGCATGCTGCTCAAGGCCTGGGTGACCCGCCACCAGCGCGGCGACGGCCCGGCCGAGCCGATCACGGTACGCCCGATCCCGACTCTGCTGGTCGGCGTGGGCGGCGGGCTGATCGTGGGCCTGACCTCGGTGGGCTCCGGCTCCCTGATCATCGTGGCCCTGCTGGCGCTGTACCCGAAACTGCGCGCCAACGACCTGGTCGGCACCGACCTGATCCAGGCCATCCCGCTGGTGATCTCGGCGGCGGTGGGCCACGCCCTCTTCGGCGACCTGCAGCTGGACATCGCGGGCGCGGTGCTGATCGGCTCGATCCCGGGCGTCCTGCTGGGCGCGCGGATCTCGTCGCGGGCGCCGGGCGGCATCGTCCGGGCGGCGCTGGTGATCGTGCTGCTGGCGAGCGCGCTGAAGCTGCTGGACGTGCCGACCATGGCGGTCGGAGCGATCACCGCCACCGCGATCCTCGTAGCCGTCGGTCTGGCGATCTGGCGCCGGATGCACCGGCCGGCCCCCACCGGGCCCAGCCGGCAGGAGCCGGCAGCGGACGAGCACCAGGAGAGTGTGAGCGCCCGCTGAGCTTCGCTACTCGTAGACGGAACGCTCGTCGGCCACGATGCCGATGGTCAGGATGACTGCGGCGATCACCACCGGCCACAGGACCGCCCCGGTGAAACTACCGACGGCGCTGTCCGCGTGGGCCCACCGTTGATGCCACTGGCCGAGGCCGTGAGCGAACCGGTCTCTGCGCACCCGGCCACCGTAACGGGGACGGCCCGGGTGTGCTTCAGCCCGGCGGTCGCCCGCCGGGCTGGAGCCTCACCCAGCCGCGTCGTGGTGGCGTGCGACGGTGTTGCGGTTGAGGAAGCCGCCGCGCGTACCGGAAAAAGAACTACCGCGGCACCACACTCTCGATGGACCATTCCCGCCAGCCGTCCAGTTTGTCGGAGGCCGTCTGGAGCTGGTCGGAGACCGGGCCCGGGCCCGTCGAGCCCGCCGTCGTCCGGGCCGCCAGGGCCGAGCGGACGCTGAGCACCTCGCGCACCGACGGGTCGAGGTGCTCGCTGACCGTCTTCAGGTCCTCGTCCGAGACGTCCTCCAGCTCGCATTCGCGGGCCGCGCACAGCGCCACCAGGCGGCCGGTGATCTCGTGGGCGTCGCGGAACGGGACGTGCTTGCGGACCAGCCAGTCCGCCACCTCGGTGGCCAGGGAGAAGCCGATCGGGGCGGCCGCGGCGAGGCGGTCCACCCGGACCGTCATCGTCGAGATCATTCCGGCCAGCGCGGGGAGCAGCAGCTGGAGCGTGTCGATCGCGTCGAACGCCGGTTCCTTGTCCTCCTGCATGTCGCGGTCGTAGGTCAGCGGCAGGCCCTTGAGCATGGTCAGCACCGCGACCAGGCCGCCGATGAGCCGGCCCGCCTTGCCGCGGGCCAGCTCCGCGATGTCCGCGTTCTTCTTCTGCGGCATGATCGACGAGCCGGTGGCGAACGCGTCGTCGAGGATCACCCAGCCGAACTCCTGCGAGGTCCAGAGGACCACCTCCTCGCCGAGGCGGGACAGGTGCACGCCGATCAGGCCGGTGATGAAGAGGAACTCGGCCACGAAGTCGCGGTCCGACACCGCGTCCATCGAGTTCTGCGCCGGGGCCTTGAAGCCCAGCTCCTTGGCCACCGCGCCCGGGTCCAGCGGCAGCGACGAGCCGGCCAGCGCGCCCGAGCCCAGCGGCGAGATGGCCGTCCGGTCGTCCCAGTCGCGCAGCCGGTCCAGGTCGCGCAGCAGCGGCTGGACGTGGGCCAGCAGCCAGTGCCCGAAGCTCACCGGCTGGGCGTGCTGCAGGTGGGTCATGCCCGGCGCGGGCGTGTCGAGGTGCCGGCCGGCCTGCTCCAGCAGCGCGTCGGCCAGCTCGACCACCGCGGCGGCCACCCCGCGGGCGTGGTCGCGCAGGTACATCCGCAGGTCGGTGGCGACCTGATCGTTGCGGGACCGGCCGGCCCGCAGCTTGCCGCCCAGGGTGCCGAGGCGTTCCAGCAGGCCGCGTTCCAGCGCGGTGTGCACGTCCTCGTCCTCGACGGTCGGGCGGAACTCCCCCGCCGCGCACGCCGACTCCAGATCGTCCAGCGCGGCCAGCATCCGGCCGAGCTCGTCCGCGTCGAGCAGGCCCGCGCCGGCCAGGACGCGGGCGTGGGCCCGCGAGGCCGCGATGTCGTACGGGGCCAGGCGCCAGTCGAAATGCACGCTCACGCTCAGCCGGGCCAGGGCCTCCGCCGGTCCGCCGGCGAAACGGCCACCCCACAGCCTGGTCGGACCTTCGGTCTCCGGCACGCGCTCACTCCTTCAATTCGGTTCGGGTGACCCACGATAGGGTCCGTCCCATGACGCTCGACCTGCACGATGATGTTGTCTCATTGACCCGCGCGCTCTGCGACATCCCCTCGGTCAGCGGCGACGAGGGCCCCCTCGCCGACGCCGTGGAGGCCTCCCTGCGCAAACTGGGCCACCTCGAGGTGCTGCGCGACGGCGACGCCCTGGTGGCGCGCACGAACCTGGGCCGGGACAAGCGGATCGTGCTCGCCGGGCACCTGGACACCGTACCGATCAAGGACAATCTTCCCACCTGGACCACCGGCGAGGGCGACGCCCAGCTCCTGCACGGGCGCGGCACCTGTGACATGAAGGCCGGCCTGGCCACCCAGCTGCGCATCGCCGCGACCGTCACCGAGCCGCGGCACGACCTCACCTTCGTCTGCTACGACAACGAGGAGGTCGCCTCGGTCCGCAACGGGCTCGGCCGGCTCGTGCGCAACCACCCCGACTGGCTGGCCGGTGACTTCGCCATCCTGGGCGAGCCCTCCAACAGCGGGGTCGAGGGCGGCTGCCAGGGCACCATGCGGGTGCGGATCACCCTGCGGGGCAAGGCCGCGCACACCGCCCGGGCCTGGCGCGGGGTCAACGCGATCCACGCCGCCGCCCCGGTGCTGGCCATCCTCAACGCCTACGAGCCGCGACGCCCGTTCGTCGACGGCCTGCAGTACCACGAGGGCCTCAACGCGGTGAACATCCAGGGCGGCATCGCCGGCAACGTCCTGCCCGACGAGTGCGTCATCGACATCAACCACCGGTTCGCCCCGGACCGCAGCATCGCCGAGGCCTACGCGTACCTGCAGGAGGTCTTCGCCGGCTACGAGCTGGAGATCCGCGACCAGGCCCCGGGCGCGCGCCCCGGCCTGGACCAGCCCGCGGCCGCCGAGTTCCTGGCCGTGGTGGGCAAGGAGCCGGCGCCGAAGTTCGGCTGGACGGACGTGGCCCGCTTCGCCGAACTCGGCATTCCGGCGGTCAACTACGCCCCGGGCGACCCGCTGCTGGCCCACACCGACGAGGAGTACGTGCCGGTCGCGGAGATCCGCGAATGCGAGCGGGTCCTGGCCGCTTGGCTCTGCTGAATGGCCTCGCTCCGCTCGGCGGGCACTGCGCCCGGGGTTACGCCGCGGGATGGTCATTTGTCTTGAGGGCCGGCGTTTTTCTGGATGGCGCCGGGGATGGCGTACATGTGGGCGAAGGCGCGGGCCTGCTCGCCGCTCCACAGCGACGAGCCGTAGCCGTAGACCACGCCCTGCCGGGTGGCCGCGTCCAGCAGGCTGTACGGGCTGCGGCTGCCCAGCGGGATCACGTTGCCCTTCTGCAGCCGGATCCGCACCTCGCCGGTGACCCGGGTCTGGCTGGAGTCGAGGAACGCCCGGAAGTCGTCCAGGATCGGGTCGTAGTAGACGGCCTCGTGCAGCAGGTCGCCGTACGTGTTGCCGAGCTGGAGCTTGGTGGCCTGCTGCCGGTTGCTCAGGGTGAGGCGTTCCAGCTCCCGGTGCGCCGCGATCAGGGTGAGCATGCCGGGGGCCTCGAAGCCGACCCGGGCCAGGTTGCCGACCATGGTCGAGCCCATGTGGATGCCCCGGCCGACGCCGTGCTCGGCGGCCAGCGTGTTCAGCGAGCGCAGGATCGCGTAGTTCGGCGCGTCCGGGCCGGTGCCCTCGATCGGGGTGCCGTCGAGCGTGGTCGCCGAGGTGACCTCGCCCTTGTCGAAGGCCAGGATCAGCTCGATGCCGTCCTCAGGAGCGTCCTTGATGGACTTGGTGCTCTCCCAGGCCTCCTCGGGCAGGTAGTCCCACGAGCCGTAGGTCTCCTTGCCGCCGATCGAGGTGCCGATCAGACCCTCGTTGATCGAGTACGTGGTGACCTTGTCGCTGGTCTCGAAGCCGTGCTGCCGCAGGAAGTCCCGCTCGAACTCGCGGGTCAGCCGCTCGTCGCGGATCGGGGTGATGATCTCCAGCTGCGGGGCCAGTGCGCGGATCACCGAGTCGTAACGCACGTGGTCGGCGCCGGCGCCGGTGGAGCCGTGGGCGATCGCGTCGGCCCCGTTGTCCAGCGCGCACTGCACGACCTTCTCGGCCTGGACCAGCCGCTCCGCGCCGACGCAGGACGGGTAGCCGCCGTTGCGCAGGTAGTTCGCCTTGATCGCGTACGTGACCACGCGCGCGTACAGCTCCTCGCGGGCGTCGATGACGAAGTGCCGCGCCGAGCCCAGCTCCTCCGCCCGGGCCCGGACGACGTCGCCCTCGCCGCTGTGCAGGCCGCCGGTGTCGATGTTGGCGGTGAGCACCTCCCAGCCCTGCTCGCGCAGGGACACCAGGGCGTACGAGGTGTCGAGACCACCGGAGAAGGCGAGGACGATCTTGCGCTTGGACATCAGGACTTCCTTAATCAGGGCACAGGCTTATCAGGACGCGGGGATCTCGAGGATGGGCACGTACGTCCGGCCCTCCTGGACGAGGTGGCCGGGGGCGAGCACGTAGTACGTGCACTCGCGGGCCTCGATGGCCTTCTGCATGGCCCGCTGCCGCTCGTAGTCGAACGGGTCGAGCAGGAACGTCGGCTCCGGCTCGGGCCCGGTGACCGGCACGGTGAAGTCGTTCTCGTAGACGAACGAGCCGGGCGAGGTGTGGAACGGCACGGTCGCCACCATGATGCGCAGCCGGCCGAAACGGGTGTGCACCCGCAGGGCGCTGTTGTCGTACTGGGTGACACCGTCGAGCTTCTGCGCCTGGTACGCCGACAGCGCCAGCGCCTTGAGCGCCTTGCCCAGCCCGACGCTGGTCCACAGCGACCACAGCGACCAGCCCACCCAGGTGCCCGGGGCCGCACTGGGCGCGGCGCAGTAGCCGGCGATCGGGATCGGGCCGTTGTAGTCGCTCTGTTTGGCCTTGTCGAACACCGCCCGCATGTGGCGCTTGGCGTCCTCGTCGAAGGCGCTGGTCTCCAGCACCTCGGTGAACGACGACTGCGGCAGCGCGGCGATGACCGCGGCCGAGGGCATCAGGATCAGGTCGACCATCACCCACTGCGGCATCGGGATGCCCCGGTCGCCGAACGCGATGCCGTTCATCACGTTGAACAGGTTGAGGAACGCACCGGTGTCCCAGCCCTTGTCCTCGGTGGTGTCGGTGAAGTCGAGCCAGCTCAGCTTGTGGCCGTACGGGGCCTCGTTGAGGAACGGCCGCAGCGACTCGTTGGACGCCAGATAGAACTCCAGCCCGTGGTTCAGGAGCTTCTGCATGTTGTCGGCGAAGCCGGGGAAGTGTGCCTCGACGGCGGTCATGGTTGGCTCCCTTCGGGGTCGGCACGGCTCCAGGCCGTGAGCTTCTCGGCGAGCGCGGCGCCCGGCCCGTCGCCGGAGTCGCGGGCCACCACGAGGATGGTGTCGTCGCCGGCGATGGTGCCGACGACGTCGGGCAAGCCCGAGCGGTCCAGGGCGCTGGCCAGGAACTGCGCCGCCCCCGGCGGCACCCGCAGCACCACCAGGTTGCCGCTGACGTCGACCGAGTTGAGCAGTTCGCGCAGCAGCCGGATCAGCCGGGCCGGAGCCTGCTCGACCGGGCGCAGGGCGGGCAGCCCGTCCTCGGGGATGACGTAGACCCCGCCGACCTTGACCGCCCGCAGCTCCTCCAGGTCGCGCGACAGCGTCGCCTGGGTGACCTGGACGCCGTCGACGGCCAGCAGGTCGGCCAGCTCGGTCTGCGACCGCACGGCCTTGTCCCGCACCAGATCAACGATCCGCGCGTGCCGCGCAGCCCGCGTGCCCGGCCCGGTCATTGCTGGTCCAGAAGCCAGGTGAGCAGGGCCTTCTGGGCGTGCAGGCGGTTCTCAGCCTGGTCGAAGACCGCGCTCTGCGCGCCGTCCATCACCTCGTCGGTGATCTCCTCGCCGCGGTGCGCCGGCAGGCAGTGCAGCACGATCGCGTCGGGCGCGGCCGCGGCCAGCAGGTCCTTGTTGATCTGGTACGGCCGGAACGGCGTGTGCCGGTCGATCCCGTCGTGCTCCATGCCCATCGACGTCCACGCGTCGGTGGCCAGCACGTGCGCGCCGGTGGCCGCTTCGCGCGGGTCCCGCAGCACGGCGACGGAACCGCCGGTGCCGGCCGCGATCTCCGCCGCCCGGGCCACCACGGCCGGGTCCGGGTCGAAGCCCTCGGGACCGGCGACCCGTACGTGCAGGCCCGCGGTCGCGCCGGCCAGCAGGTACGAGTGGGCCATGTTGTTGGCGGCGTCGCCCACGTAGGTCAGCGTGCGCCCGGCCGTGGCGCCCAGCCGCTCGCGGATCGTCTGCAGGTCGGCCAGCAGCTGGCAGGGGTGGAAGCCGTCGGTGAGCGCGTTGACCACCGGCACGTGCACATCGGAGGCCAGCTCGGCCAGCCGCTCGTCGCCGGAGGTGCGGAACACGATCGCGGACACGTACCGGGAGACGACCCGGCCCGCGTCCAGCAGCGACTCGCCGCGGCCGAAGTGGGTGGCCTGGGTGTCCACCACGATGGCGTTGCCGCCCAGCTCGGGGATGCCGGTCTCGAACGACAGCCGGGTGCGCAGGCTGACCTTGTCGAAGAAGACGGCGACCGACCGCGGCCCCTCCAGCGGCCGGTACGCGAACCGGTCGGCCTTCATCGCGGCGGCCAGGTCGAGCACCGCGCTCTGCTCGGCGGGCGACAGATCGTCGTCCCGCAGGAAGTGCCTCGTCATGGCTGAGCTCCCTTTGTCGTGCCCTTCTGGCCCTCGCGGGTACGGCGGTCGACCAGCGCCGGCAAGCGACGCTCGGTGCAGGCGGTCACGACAGAGCCTCCCCCAGCGCCGCGACGAACGCCTCGGCCTGCTCGGTGGTCAGGATCAGCGGCGGGGCGAGCCGGATCACGTCGGGCTGGATCGGGTTGACCAGGAAGCCGGCCTCCTGCAGGGACTTCGCCAGCGCGGCGGACGTCGGCGCGGTGAGCTCGATGCCGAGCAGCAGCCCGGCGCCCCGGACCCCGGCGATCGCCGGGCTGTGCAGACCCTCGACGCCCCGCCGGATCAGCTCGCCGACCCGCTTGACGTGATCGAGCAGGCCCTCACCGGCGATGGTCCGGATGACGGCCAGGCCGGCCGCGCAGCTGACCGGGTTGCCACCGAAGGTGGTGCCGTGCGAGCCGGGCCCGAACAGCTCCCCGGCTTTGCCGAAGGCGATGCAGGCGCCCAGCGGCAGGCCGCCGCCGAGCCCCTTGGCCAGCGTCACGACGTCGGGCTCGACGCCCTCGCTCTGGTGGTGGAACCAGTGCCCGGTGCGCCCGATGCCGGTCTGCACCTCATCGAGCACCAGCAGGGTGCCGGTGGCGGTGCAGATCTCCCGGGCCGCGGCCAGGTAACCGGGCGGCGGCACGACCACGCCCATCTCACCCTGGATCGGCTCGAGGATGAGCATGGCGGTCTGCGTCGTGACGGCCGCGCGGAGGGCTTCGGCATCCCCGTACGGGACGTGGGTGACCTCTCCCGGCAGCGGCCGGAACGGCTCCCGCTTGCCGGGCTGGCCGGTCAGGGCGAGCGCCCCCATCGTGCGGCCGTGGAAGCCGCCCTCGGTGGCGACCACGTGGGTGCGGCCGGTGAGCCGGGACAGCTTGAACGCGGCCTCGTTGGCCTCCGCGCCCGAGTTGCTGAAGATGACCCGGCCGGGGCGCCCGGCCAGGGCCAGCAGCAGCTCGGCCAGGGCCAGCGGCGGCTCGGCGATGTAGAGGTTGGAGACGTGGCCCAGGGTGGCGACCTGCTGGGAGACCGCGGCGACGATGGCCGGGTGGGCGTGACCCAGGGCGTTCACCGCGATGCCGCCGAGCAGGTCGACGTACTCCTTGCCGTCCTCGCCGACCACGACGGCGCCGGAGCCGCTGATCAGACCCAGCGACGGCGTTCCGTAGTTGTTCATCATGCTCTGCGACCACCGGTCCGACAATGAGGTCATGCCGGACTCTCCTGTTGCTTCGCTGCGCTCACGACCATCGTGCCGAATCCTTCCGAAGTGAACACTTCGAGCAGCGTCGAGTGCGGCACGCGGCCGTCGACCACGTGCGCCGCGGGGACGCCGCCCTGCACCGCCCGCAGGCACGCCTCCATCTTCGGCACCATGCCGGACTGGAGGCTGGGCAGCAGCTTCTCCAGGGCGTCGGTGTCGATCTGCGAGGTGAGCGAGGAGGTGTCGGGCCAGTTGGTGTAGAGGCCGGGCACGTCGGTGAGCACGACCAGCTTGCGGGCGCCGAGCGCGACGGCCAGGGCGGCCGCGGCGGTGTCGGCGTTGACGTTGTGCACCAGGCCGTCGGCGTCGGGCGCGACGGTGGCGACGACCGGGATGCGCCCGGCGGCGATCAGGTCGTCCACGGCCGAGGTGTCGACCTGCGCGACGTCACCGACCTGGCCGATGTCGACCGGCTCACCGTCGACCACCGCGTGCCGGCGCACGGCGGTGAACAGCCGGGCGTCCTCACCGGACAGACCGACGGCGAACGGGCCGTGCTCGTTGATCAGGCCGACCAGCTCACGGCCGACCTGGCCGACCAGCACCATCCGCACGACGTCCATCGCCTCGGGGGTGGTGACCCGCAGGCCGCCACGGAACTCGCTCTCGATGCCGAGCTTGCCGAGCATCGAGGAGATCTGCGGGCCGCCGCCGTGCACCACGACCGGCTTGATTCCGGCGTACCGCAGGAAGACCATGTCGGCGGCGAAGGCCCGCTGCAGCTCGGGGTCGATCATCGCGTTGCCGCCGTACTTGATGACGACGGTGGTGCCGTGGAACCGTTCCAGCCAGGGCAGGGCCTCGATCAGGATGGCGGCCTTGTCGGAGGCGTTCACGAGCTGTACGCCGAGTTCTCGTGGACGTACGCATGCGACAGGTCGGTGGTGCGGATCGTCGCGCTCATCTCACCCTCGTGCAGGTGCACGGTGATGGTCACGTCCCGCCCGCTCAGGTCCACCTTGGACCGGTCCTCGGCGGCGGCCCCGCCCCGGCACACCCACACGCCGTTGACGGCGACGTCGATGCGGTCCGGCGCGAACGCCGCGGCCGTGGTGCCGACCGCGGCCAGGATCCGGCCCCAGTTCGGGTCGTTGCCGAACAGTGCGGTCTTGACCAGGTTGTTGCGGGCGACCGTACGGCCGACCTCGACCGCGTCGGCCTCGCTGGCCGCGCCCTGCACGTCGATGGCGATGTGCTTGGTGGCGCCCTCGGCGTCGTCGATCAGCTGCCGGGCCAGGTCGTCGCAGACGGTGGTGACCGCGGCGGTCAGCTCCTCCTGGGTCGGCTGGACGTCGGAGGCGCCGCTGGCCAGCAGCAGCACGGTGTCGTTGGTGGACATGCAGCCGTCGGCGTCGATCCGGTCGAAGGTCAGCCGGGTCGCCTCGCGCAGCGCGGTGTCCAGCGCCTCGGAGCCGGCGACCGCGTCGGTGGTGAGCACGACCAGCATGGTGGCCAGGGCGGGGGCGAGCATGCCGGCGCCCTTGGCGATGCCGCCGACCGACCAGCCCTCCCCGTGCGCGACCGCGTTCTTGGCCACGGTGTCCGTGGTCATGATGGCGCTCGCGGCGGCCGGGCCGCCGTCCGGCTTCAGCGCCTTGACCGCGGCGGTCACGCCGGGCAGCAGCTTGTCCATCGGCAGCAGCTCGCCGATCAGGCCGGTCGAGCACACCGCGATGTCCCCGGCCCCGACCAGCAGCGGTTTCGGCCCGCCGCGCAGCACGGCGGCGGTGTGCTCGGCGGTGGCGTGGGTGTCCCGGAAGCCCTGCGTGCCGGTGCAGGCGTTGGCGCCGCCGGAGTTGAGCACGACGGCCCGGACGACACCGCCCTTGAGCACCTGCTGGCTCCACATCACGGGCGCGGCCTTGACCCGGTTGGCGGTGAAGACACCGGCCACGGTGGCGTCGGGCCCGTCGTTGACGACGAGCGCCACGTCGGGACCGCCGCCGGTCTTCAGCCCCGCGGCGACGCCGCTGGCCCGGAACCCCTTGGGGGTGGTGATCGTCACGGAGCGACTCCGAATACCGTCAGGCCCGCGGTCTCCGGCAGGCCGAGCATGAGGTTGGCGCACTGCACGGCCTGGCCCGCGGCGCCCTTGCCGAGATTGTCCAGAGCACTGACGACGACGATCCGCCCGGAGTCGACGTCGAGAGTGGCCTGCAGGTGGCAGGAGTTGGAGCCGGCCGTGGCCGCGGTGTGCGGCCAGGTGCCGGCCGGCAGGACGTGCACGAACGGCTCGTCGGCATAGGCGGCCTGGAGCACGGCCCGCGGGTCGGCGTCACCGAGCGGCCGGGCCGTGACCGTGGCGAGGATGCCACGCGGCATCGGCGCCAGCACCGGGGTCATCGACAGCGAGGTCGCGCCGGTGGCCTGCTTGATCTCGGGGACGTGCTGGTGCGCGCCCACCTTGTAGGGCGACAGGTCACCCATCACCTCACTGGCCAGCAGGTTGACCTTGGCGGACCGGCCGGCCCCGGACGTGCCGGAGGAGGCGACCACCACGACGTCGGCGGGATCGGCGGCCCCGGCGGCGATCAGCGGGGCCAGCGCGAGGGCGATGGTGGCCGCGTAGCAGCCGGTGTTGGCCACCCGCTCGCTGGCGGCGATGGCGGCCCGGTGCCCGGGCAGCTCCGGCAGGCCGTAGGTCCAGGTGCCGGCGTGCGTGCCGCCGTAGTAGCGGCCCCAGGCGCCGGCGTCGTGCAGCCGGAAGTCGGCGCCCAGATCGACGATCCTGACCCCGGCGGGCAGCTGGGCGGCCAGCGCCGCCGACTGCCCGTGGGGCAGGGCCAGGAAGACCAGATCAGCGTCGGCCAGGGTCTCCGCGTCGGTCGCGCCGAGGACCAGATCCAGGCCCGCGAGCTGCGGGTGTACGGCGGCCACGGGCGTTCCCGCCTGACTGTGTGCCGTGGCGGCGACGAGGTCGAACTCGGGGTGCCCGGCGATCAGGCGCAGCAGCTCGCCCCCGGCGTACCCACTCGCCCCGGCGACAGCGACCCTGATTCCCATACTTACCTCCGCATGACTATGCAGAGGACGGTATCAACGCGCAGAGCCAGGAAGCAACCTCGAATGGTGGCGCTCTCACCCGATCAGGTGCGGCCGGAGCGCGGCGTCGCGGACGAGCAGCACGCCGATGATCGCCAGCAGCCGGCCCAGCGCCCCGTCCAGGCGCGGGGACATTCATGCACTGACCAGCCGCAACGGCGTCTCGATCCGACTGCTGAACGCTTGACGCACCCCGAGCAGCAGCAGCGCGGGCAGCACCGTCACGACGACCTACCCGGTGAGCAGCGCCACTCGTACGGGCGAGCCCACGTCCGCCGCCGTCAGCAGGCCGATGGCCGCGAGGTACGGCACCATCGACAGGACCTCGATGCCCGCGGCGGGCCTCCAGGACCGGACGTGCGGTCCGGCGGGCGAGCCGGGCCGGCCGCTATCGTGCCCCGGTGAGGTCCACTGTGCGCATACGTCAGGTCCTGGCCGTCGGTGCGGTCCTGGCCGCGCTCGCCGGCTGCGGCTCCGCCCAGCCTGCCGGTGCACCGGGAGGGCCGCCACCCGGCGGCTCGCCACCGCCCGGTGGTCCTCCACCCGGTGGCCCGCCGCCGGGTGGGCCGCCGCCCGGCGGTCCGCCCCCGCCCGGAATGCTGCCGCCGCCGGACCGGGCGACCGCCGAGGCCTACGTCGCCGACCTGCGGCGCATCGACCCGGCCATCGTCGGCGACGGCGACATCCGCCGGCTCGTCGACCGCGGCCTGAACCAGTGCGCCGGCGTCCAGCAGTGGCCGGACGATCAGGCCAAGCTGGTGGCGCTGACCGACCAGCGCTTCACCGCGCCGGACCACCCGGACGGCTTCGGCGAGGCCACGGCCGCCCGGATCCTCGAGGTCGTGCGCAAGCGGATCTGCCCCGCGTACTGAAGCGCCGGTGGACGGGCGGCGACGCGGGCGGGTATGACTGCAGCCATGGCTGACAAGGAACTCGCCCGCATCCGGGAGACCGCCCTGGCGTACGCCGAGGCCGTCCGCACCACCCAGCGCTTCTTCGACCGCGTCGAGGACCTCGACGACCCGTCCGTGCAGGCCGAGTACGCGAACCTCGCCCAGCGCGAGAAGGAGGCCGCCGGGGCCCGCCTGGACGCCATCGACGCGGCCGGGATCGAGGTCCCGAGCGTGGACAGCAGCGACAACGACGCCTGACCGTACGCACGGGTTCACCAGAGGTAGCGCCCGTTTCCGGTACGGATTGACCGAAGATACGACCCCTGGGGTCGCCGGTACCGGTTCCGGGCTGTGCGACACTTCCGGACGCTTACCGATGTGTTGCGTTTCGGAGGAAACCTCGTGGCCGCTGCGGACCCGTACCGTGATCCCTCGCTCCCCGTCGGGCAGCGGGTCGAGGATCTGCTCGGCCGGATGACCCTGGCCGAGAAGGTCGGCCAGATGCTGCAGCTCGACGCGCGGGGCGATCTCAAGGACGCGGTCAGCACCCGGCTCGCCGGCTCGATCCTGCACGCCTCCCCGCAACGCATGCTGGAGGCGATCGACCTCGCCGCCGGCACCCGGCTCGGCATCCCGCTGATCACCGCCGAGGACTGCATCCACGGCCACGGCTTCTGGCCCGGCGCCACGGTCTTCCCGACCCAGCTCGCCATGGCCGCCAGCTGGGACGCCGACCTGGTCGAGCGGGTGGCCCGGACCACCGCGATCGAGGTCTCGGCGACCGGCATCCACTGGACCTTCTCCCCCGTGCTGTGCATCACCCGGGACCTGCGCTGGGGCCGGGTGGACGAGACCTTCGGCGAGGACCCGTTCCTGATCGGTGAGCTCGGCGCCGCGATGGTCCGCGGCTACCAGGGCGACGGCCTGACCGACCCGACCGCCGTGCTGGCCTCGGCCAAGCACTTCGCGGGCTATTCCGAGACCCAGGGCGGGCGCGACGCCAGCGAGGCCGACCTGAGCCCGCGCAAGCTGCGGTCGTGGTTCCTGCCGCCGTTCGAGCGGGTGGCCCGCGAGGGCTGCGCCACCTTCATGCTCGGCTACCAGTCGATGGACGGCGTGCCCATCACGCTCAACCGGTGGTTGCTCAACGACGTGCTCAAGCAGGAGTGGGGCTTCACCGGCACGCTGGTCACCGACTGGGACAACGTCGGCCGGATGGTCTGGGAGCAGAAGGTCTGCGCCGACCTCGTCGACGCCGCCGCGCAGGCCGTCCGGGCCGGCAACGACCTGGTGATGACCACCCCGGGCTTCTTCGAGGGCGCGCAGACCGCCGTCGAGCAGGGCCGGATCAGCGAGGACGAGATCGACGCGGCGGTCCGGCGGATCCTGCGGCTGAAGTTCGAGTTCGGTCTCTTCGAGAACCCGCGGGCCCCCGACGCGGCCCGGCAGGCGGCCGTGATCGGGCACCGCGACCACGCCGCGCTCAACCTCGAGATCGCCCGCCGCTCGCTGGTGCTGCTGCGCAACGACGGCACGCTGCCGCTGGCCGGTGGCCTGGTCGCCGACGCGGACGGGCGGGCCTCGGGGGCCACCGGCGCGCGGACCGTCGCGGTCATCGGCCCCAACGCGGACGCCCCGCAGTCGCAACTGGGCGACTGGGCCGGCGCCTCCGGGCAGGTCGACTGGATGCCCGACGGCCAGCCCCGCGAGCTGATCGAGACCGTGCTCGACGGCTTCCGCCGGGTCGCCCCGGCCGGCTGGACGATCACCACCGCGCTCGGGGCCGAGATCGAGCGGCTGGTGCCGGACCCGGCCGGTGCGACGTACCCGGACGGGCAGCCGCGGCCGCCGATCTCCGAGCCCGCCACCGCCGACCCCGCGCTCATCGCCGAGGCGGTGGCCGCCGCGCGCGCCGCCGACTACGCGGTCGTGGTGGTCGGCGACACCGTCGCGCTGACCGGCGAGAGCAAGTCCACCGCGACGCTGGAGCTGCAGGGCGGGCAGATCGCGCTGCTGGACGCGCTCGCCGAGCTCGACACCCCGGTGGTGCTGGTGCTGCTGAACTCCAAGCCGGCCGCGCTGCCGCCGTCCGCGCTGGCCTCGGCCGCGATCGTGCAGGCCTTCAACCCGGGCATGCGCGGCGGCCGGGCGCTGGCCGAGCTGCTGTTCGGGCTGGTCGAGCCGACCGGGCGGATGCCGCTGTCGGCGGCCCGGCACGTCGGCCAGCAGCCGGTCTACTACAACCAGATCCGCGGGCAGCACGGCACCCGCTACGCGGACCTGACCCAGGACCCGCTGTTCGCCTTCGGCGAGGGCATGAGCTACACCACCGTCGAGTACGCGGACCTGACGATCGCCCAGCCCCAGGTGAGCGCCGACGGCACGGTCCGGGCGAGTGTCCGGCTCACCAACTCGGGCACCCGGCCGGCGCTGGAGACAGTGCAGGCGTACATCAGCGACCTCGTCACCAGTGTCACCTGGGCGGCGCGGGAGCTGAAGGCGTACCGGCAGGTCCTGGTGCCGGCGGGCGAGAGCGTCACGGTCGGCCTCGAGCTGGCCGCGGCCGACTGCTCGCTGGTCACCGCGGACGCCCGCCGGGTTGTCGAGCCCGGCGACTTCGACCTGCTGGTGGGGCCCAGCTCGCGCCCGGAGAGCCTGCTCAGCGCCCGCTTCCGCATCGGCTGACGGCCTGGCACCGGGGTTCTATGCTGCCGTGATGGCAGCGTGTCCCGAGCTGACCGTCGCGCGCCGCCCGCGGCGCGTCGAGGGTTTCTTCGGGGTAACCCCGAGGGCGCAGGATTGACCACCGCAGCGCATCGCCGGCGCGTCTCTGCGCTTCGCGCAGCTAGGCGCAGGCACGACCGGGCATCGTCGGGGCACGCTGCCACCACCACTCTCCGGCGGGACGCGACGGCGCTGGCCGACGCTCTGCTGACCACGTCGTGGCGGCGGGTGACGATGCTCCGGGCGGCCTGGGTGGTGTTCGGACGGCGGGCGCGCTGGGTGCGTCCGGCGGTGGACGCCGTGCTCCGGGCGTACCGGCAAGCCCCGGCCGACCGCCCGCGCGAGCTGGCCGGATTCCTCGCCGCGAGCGGGCGCCTGGGCGCGCACCGCACGGTCGTGCGGCACCGGCTGGTCGAGCCGGCCCGGACCACCCGGATGCGCTGGCCGACCCCCCGGATCGACGACCTCGGCGCCCTGGCCAGCTTCCTGGGCCTCGACGGCGACATGATGGACTGGTTCGCCGACCGGCGGGAGATCAACCGGTACGCCCGCGACGAACGGCTGCGCCACTACCGCTACACCTGGCTGCCGCACCGGCTGATCGAGGCGCCCAAGCCGATGCTGCGCGATCTGCAACGGCGGCTGCTCGCCGAGATCCTCGGCGGGATGCCGGTCCACGAGCGGGCCCACGGCTTCGTGCCCGGCCGCGGCGTGCACACCTTCGCCGCCTCGCACGCCGGGCAGGAGGTGCTGGTCAGCCTGGATCTGCGGGCGTTCTTCTCCAGCATCACGGCCGCCCGGGTGTACGCGGTGTTCCGCCAGGCCGGCTATCCCGAGCCGGTGGCGCACACGCTGACCGCGCTGACCACCACCCGGACGCCCGCGCACGTGCTGCGGGGCGCCCCGGACGCGACGCGGGCGGCGTTGCTGCGCCGGCCGCACCTGCCCCAGGGCGCGCCGACCTCCCCCGCGCTGGCCAACCTGTGCGCGTTCCGGCTGGACCGGCGGCTGACCGGGCTGGCCGGCCGCTTCGGCCTGCACTACTCCCGCTACGCGGACGACCTGGCCTTCTCCGGCACGCTGGGCGACCGCCGGGTCCGCGACCTGATCGCGTACGTGCGCACGGTCGTGGCCGAGGAGGGGTTCTCGACGCATCCGGACAAGACCCGGGTACGCCGGCAGGGCGACCGTCAGCGGCTGGCCGGCCTGGTGGTCAACACGCGTCCGGCCGTGGCCCGCGAGGACTACGACCGGCTGCGGGCGGTCCTGCACAACGCCGGCCGGCACGGGCTGGCCGCCGCGAACCGGGAGGGGCATCCGGATTTCGCCGCCCACCTCGCCGGCCGCGTCGCCTGGATGGCGCACCGCCACCCCGCCCGCGCCGCGAAGCTGCACGACCTGCTCCGGGCGGCGGTGGCCGCTCCCGCCGCACCACCCGCGCCGGTAAGCTGACGGTGACCCCGGGAGAGTGAGTGAAGCGGCCTACGATCGCCGATGTCGCGCGGCACGCCGGCGTCTCGAAAGGCGCGGTGTCGTACGCGCTCAACGGCCAGCCAGGAGTCTCGGACAGCACCCGCGAGCGCATCCTCGCCGTCGCCCGGGACATCGGATTCAGCCCCAGCAACGCGGCCCGGGCGCTGTCCCGGGCGAGCGCCAACGCCGTCGGCCTGGCCCCGTGCCGGCCGGCCAAGATCCTCGGCGTCGAGCCGTGGTTCATGGGCCTGATCAGCGGCTTCGAGCAGGAGCTGGCGGCCCGTTCGTACGCCCTGACCCTACAGGTGGTCTCCACCCCCGAGGAGGAGGTCGAGGTCTACCGGCGCTGGTGGGGTGAGCGGCGCATCGACGGCGTGATCCTCACCGACCTGCGCGAGGACGACATCCGCATCCCGGTGCTGCAGGAGCTCGAGCTGCCGGCCGTGATGCTGGGCGGCCCGGCCGACACCGGCACGATCCCGCAGCTGTGGTCCGACGACACCGGCTCGATGACCGAGGCGGTGCGCTACCTCGCCGCGCTGGGCCATCGCCGGATCGCCCGGGTGAGCGGGCTCACCAGCCTGCGGCACACCCACGAGCGGACCCGCGCGTTCGTCGAGGCCTGCGCGGCGCTCGGCCTGCCGGACGCGGTCACCGCGCAGGCCGACTACACCGGTGAGGAGGGCGGCCGGGCCACCCGGCGCCTGCTGATCCGCGCCGACCGGCCCACCGCGATCATCTACGACAACGACGTGATGGCGGTCGCCGGCCTGGCCGCGGCCCAGGAGATGGGCCTGTCCGTGCCCGCCGACCTGTCCATCGTGGCCTGGGACGACTCGCTGCTGTGCAGCCTGGTGCACCCGGCGCTGACCACCCTGAGCCGGGACATCCCCGGGTACGGCGCCCAGGCGGCCCGGCAGCTGCTCAAGGTGATCGACGGCGAGAAGGTCGACAGCGCCGAGGGCAGCGCCGCCCACCTGACCACGCGCGGCAGCACGGCCCCGCCACGCTGACCGCGCACCCGGTTGGTTCCCCGTCCCGGGGGCAAGATGATCGGGAGCAGGCTGGCGAGAGGAATGACATGACCCGCATAGCGGTGACCGGCGGAAGCGGCAAGCTGGGACGGGCGGTGCTGGCCGACCTGGCCGCACACGGCAACGAGGTGGTCAACCTCGACGTCGCGGCCCCGCGCCCGGCCACGAAGATCGACCTGACCGACTACGGGCAGACCGTCGAGGCGCTCACCGCCATCGACGACCGCTACGACAAGATCGACGCGGTGGTGCACCTGGCGGCGATCCCGGCGCCCGGCCTCATCCCGAACGCGGCGACGTTCCAGAACAACATCACGGCCACCTACAACGTCTTCTCGGCGGCCCGGCTGGCCGGGATCACCAACGTCGTGTGGGCGTCCAGCGAGACCGTGCTCGGGCTGCCGTTCCGCACCCCGCCGCCGTACATCCCGGTCGACGAGGACTATCCGGCCCGCCCGGAGTCGACGTACTCGCTGGTCAAGCACCTCGAGGAGACGATGGCCGCACAGTTCTGCCGGTGGAACCCCGAGCTGAAGATGGTCGGGCTGCGCTTCTCCAACGTCATGGACCCGGAGGACTACGCGGAGTTCCCGTCGTTCGACGCCGACCCGCGCAGCCGCAGCTGGAACCTGTGGGGCTACATCGACGCCCGCGACGGGGCCCAGGCGGTGCGCAAGGCGCTGGCGTACGCGACGCCCGGCGTGGAGGTTTTCGTCATCGCCAACGCCGACACCGTGATGAGCCGGTCGAGTGCTTCGCTGGCGGCGGAGGTCTTTCCCGGCGTACCGGTGAAGAAAGAGCTCGGGGAGCACGAGACGCTGCTCTCGATCGACAAGGCCCGCCGGGTCCTGGGCTACGAGCCCGAGCACAGCTGGCGCGACGAGGTGTCGTGAGCGCCGGGCCTCACGGCGCGGTGAGCCGGGCGGCCGCGATCGGCCGCATCCGGTAGCCGAGCTTCTCGTAGGTCCGGATGGCCGCGACGTTGTCGCCGTCGACCAGCAACGCCACCCGGCTGCGGCCCTTGATCAGCTCGTCGGTGACAAAGGCGCAGAGCGTCGTGCCGAGGCCCTGCCCGCGGGTCCCGGCCCGGGTCGCCACCCCGGCGACAAAACCGATCTCCGGTACGGACCAGGCGTCGGCCGCCACCGCCTGCAGGTGCCCGGTGGCGTCACGCAGACCGGCCCAGCGCCGCACCCCGGATTCGCCGGGTCTGGCCCACGATCCGGGGTGCTCGGCCTCCAGCAGCGCCGTGACCTCGGGGATCTCGGCGTCGGTGAGCCAGCGCGGCTCGCCGGAGATCCGGACCGGCGCGGGCGCCGGCGTGGTCGTGTCCATCCAGCCGAAGCGGGCCACCAGGTGCAGGCCCTCGACCCGTTCGGTGAGGGCGTCGATCAGCGCCGCGTCCGCGACCGGGTTGAAGCCGGTGACCTGCGCCCGGATGCGCCGCACCAGCTCGGCGACGTCGCCGGGGCTGCCGCGCAGGGCCAGCCGGTCGCGGCGGGAGACGTCCCGGCAGGCGACGGCGGCGGCGTCACCGAGAGCCCAGGCGCGGGCACCGGTACGCATGTCCTGAGCCGTCCACAGCAGCAGCGGATCGTCGTCGGCGGAGATACGGTCCAAGGCGATCATCACCGGCCATGATGCCCGGTCCGCCGCGCTTGACGCGTGCTGGCATCGTCACGGGCATGATCAGGATCTGGTTCCGGCGCGGCGTCGTGGCGGGTGCGCTCAGCGTGGCGGCAGCGGTCCTCACCATGGCGGCCGGCGACCTCTGGGTGCGCGCCGCAGCCCACGACCACGTCTACACCGTGGCAACAGTGCCCGCAGCGCCGGTGGCACTGGTGCTGGGCGCCGAGGTGTATCCCGACGGCAACCCCTCGCCGTTCCTGGCGGCGCGGCTGGAGATCGCCCGGCAACTGCTCGCCGCCGGCAAGGTGCGCGCGATCCTGGTCTCCGGCGACCACATGGACTGGGGTTACAACGAGCCCGGGGCGATGTTCCAGTGGCTGGTCGACCGGGGCGTGCCGAGCCAGCGGATCGTGCTGGACCACGCGGGCTTCGACACGTACGACTCGTGCGCCCGGGCCCGCGAGGTGTTCGGCGTCTCCCAGGCCGTGGTGGTGACCCAGAGCTATCACATCGACCGCGCGGTGGCCCTGTGCCGCCGGCTGGGCGTCGACGCGACCGGGGTGGGCGACGACACCGTCCGGATCTACCGCGAGCCGTGGCGCAACAGTGTGGTCCGCGAGCGCGGTGCGGTGGTCAAGGCGCTCGGCGACGTACTCTCCGGTCGTGATCCGGTCTTTCTCGGCCCGCGGGAACCGGGTGTCGAGGCGGCCCTGAACAGCTACTGAGTGGCGCGGGTGTGGGATCTTCGGCTCATGCCGTCACGCCTGCCCAGACTGCTCGCCGCCACCGGCCTCGCGGTCTCCGTGCTCACCCTCGCCGCCGCCTGCTCCGGGCAGTCGGCCGGCGACAAGTCCGCCGCCCCGCCGGCCGCCGCGCCGGGGTCCACCGCCCAGTTCGGTGACGGCCCGGCGCCGGACCCGACCGTCACCCCCGTCGCGACGGTGACCTCCACGAAGCCGGCCGTCCTGCTGGCCGACGGCCGCTGGCCCGGCTTCATCGCCAAGGTGGCCGGCGAGACCGTGTCCATGGACCTCGTGGAGTTCCTCACCGGGAATGCCGCCGCGGCCGCGTGGCAGAAGAAGTACCCCGACTCCGAGCAGGACTCGCCGGACAACGACTACTTCATCATCAACGACAACAAGAAGCTGCGGAAGCTCCCGCTGTCCCAGGCCGTCAAGGTCGAGGTCGTCGGGGCGACGGGCCCGGGGACCGAGGAGACCATCGCGGTGTCGGAGGTGGAGCAGCACTTCGGCAACCTGCTCAAGGGCACCCTGTTCTGGTTCACGGTCAAGCAGGGCGAGGTGACGAAGATCGAGCAGCAGTTCCTGCCCTGACCGCGTGCGGGTGCGGGGTGCGGTTAACCGCACCCCGGGACGGGAGCCAGCCCTGATGTCCGGTGCGCTCCCGGCGGCCAGGCTGGACGGCATGGAATCAGTTTTGGAACTGAAGGACGTCGCCCGCGCCTTCCCGCGCGGCATCGTGGCCCTGCGGCAGGTGAGCCTGTCCGTGGGGGCCGGCGAGTTCGTCGCGGTGATGGGCGCGACCGGATCGGGAAAGAGCACGCTGCTGCACTGCGCCGCCGGGCTCGACCGGCCCACCGCGGGCTCGGTCCGGCTGGCCGGCCGTGAGATCAGCCGGCTGCGGGAGCGACCCCTGACCCGCTGGCGGCGCGACCGGGTCGGATTCGTCTTCCAGTCCTACAACCTGCTGTCCGAGCTCACGGTGCGGCAGAATCTGGCCCTGCCCGGCCGGCTCGGCGGCCCGCGCCGCCGCGGCATCGACGAGGTGTTGGCGGCGGTGGGGCTGGCCGGCACCGGTGCCCGCCCGGTGGGCGAGCTCTCCGGCGGTCAGCGCCAGCGCGTGGCGATCGCCCGGGCCCTGGTCACCGGCCCTTCGGTCATCTTCGCGGACGAGCCCACGGGGGCGCTCGACCCGACGACCGGCGGCCAGATCCTCGGCCTGCTGCGCCGCGCAGTCGACGAGCAGGGCGTGACCGTGCTGATGGTCACCCACGACCCGGTCGCGGCGGCCTGGAGCGACCGGCTGGTGCTGCTCCGCGCGGGCACCGTGGCCACGGACGCGGCCACCCCGGACGCCCCGGCGATCGCCGACCGGCTCCGCGCGGTCTCCACGGCGGTCGCGGCATGACCCGGCAGGCACTCCGCAGCAACCCGTGGTCGTTCCTCGGGCCGTTCTCCACCCAGCTGCTGGCCGCGGCCCTGGTGGCGGCCGGCCTCGGCATCACCACCTCGTTCGACCGGGCTCCACTGGACCCCGCCGCCCGGCGGGCTCTCACCGACAGCGGCCTCGCCGACATCGCGATCATCTTCGTGATGATCGCGATCTACCTGTCGATCATCATCGTCGGCGTGACGATGGCGGCGACGATCGCCCAGCAGGCCCGCGACATCGCCCTGGTCCGCGCGATCGGCGCCACCCCCGGCCGGGTCCGCCGTTCGGTGGCGGCCCAGGCGGCGATCGTCGCCGTGCCGGCCACCCTGCTCGGGGTGCCCCTGGGCAGCCTCGGCGGCCGCGCATGGATCAGCGGCGTGGTCACCCACGACCTGGCCCCGGCCACGGTGACCTTCCACCCCCACCCGGCGGCCCTGCCGATCGCCCTGGCCGTCACGGTGGGCACGTCGCTGGCCGGCGCCCTGATCGCGGCGATCCGCCCGTCCCGGATGCGACCCGCCGCGGCCCTGGCCGAGACGGCGGCCCCCCGCCGGCGCATCGGCCGCGTGCGCACGACGGCCGGGCTGATCCTGGTGACCGGCGGCACCGGGCTGTCGATCGCGATCGCCGACCTGGACGCGGAAACCACCGACGCCCTGGGCCTGCTGGTGATGCTGGCCCTCTGCGTGGGCGCCGGCCTGCTGGGACCGGCCCTGCTCCGGGTCGCGGCCATCGCCGGAAGGCTGCTCGGCGACACCGGCCGCCTGGCCGGCGACACCATCGCGGTCCGAGCGAGAGCCCTGTCCAGCGCCCTGGTGCCGCTCACGCTGGCGATCGCCTTCACCGCCGTCAAAGTCGTCATCCTGAAGACCACGGAACACACGACCGGAACGGCACCGGCGGCCGCGGACCGCTGGCTGGAGTATTCCGGCACCTCGGTCTACGTCGCCTTCGCCGCGGTGGCGGCGGTCAACACCCTGGTCACGGTGATCCTGTCCCGCCGCCGCGACCTGGCGGTGACCCAACTCGCCGGAGCAACCCGCAGACGCGCCCTGATGGTCGTGGTCTGCGAGGCTCTGCTGGTGACCACAACAGCACTGGTGGTGGGGGCGGCGGTGGCCGCGATCACGACGCTGCCGCTGCTGCACACGGCCCTGGGCACCTGGACGCCGTGGGTGCCGGTCAGCTGGCTGATCACCGGGGTGCTGGCCACAGCCGCCCTGGTCCTGGCGGGCACCGCGCTGCCGGCGGCCCTGGCGATGCGCCGGCCCGCGATCGAGGTGGTCTCATGACCGTGGCGCCGGCTCTCACGACCGTGCCGCCGGCCCGGCGGTGGGCGGGGACCGGGGTGGTCGGGTGATCGTGCTGCGGGCCTGGCTGACCGCCCGCACCTGGCGGGAGCTGGCCTACCTCGTCTCCGGGGTGTTCATCGGACTGCCGGCCTTCGTGCTGGCTGTCGTCGGCGCGGTCACCACTGTGGCGTCGGCGCTGACCGTCGGGCTGCCGCTGCTGGTCGGGGTGCTCGCCCTCGCCCGCCTCACCCCCCGCTACTTCCGCGGCCCGGCCCGGAAGCTGCTCGGCTGGCACTGGGCCGACCCACCGCCGCTGCCCGCCCGCACGTGGTGGGGACGGGTCCGGGCATTGCCCAGCGACCCGACCGCCTGGCGGGCGCTGGCCTATTGCCTGGCCCGGTGGCCGCTGGCGGTCGTGGGGGCGTACCCGGGTCTGTTCGCGGTGGTGGCCGCGCCGGTCGGCATCACCTATCCGCTGTGGTGGTTCCTGGTCCCCGCGGACGGGCGCGCGTTCGACACCGACACCTGGTCGCACACCTGGGTCATCGCCTGGCAGGGTCTGGCGGTTCTGCTGGCGACGCCCTGGTGGCTGCGGCTGGTCGTGCTGCTCGACCGGTTCCTGGTGCGGGCCCTGCTGCACCCCAGCCAGGCCCAGCGCCGCATCGCGGAGCTCGAGGCCGGCCGCGCGGCCCTGCAATCGGATGCGGCGGCCCTCCTGCGCCGCGTCGAGCGCGACCTGCACGACGGGACGCAGGCCCGCCTCGTCGCCCTGGGCCTGACCCTGTCCCGGATCGAGAACCGCAGCACCGACGAGCCGGTCCGCAAGCTCGCGGCGGACGCCCGCGGCACGGTCACGGAAGCGCTGGCGGAGCTCCGCGACATCGTCCGCGGCATGCACCCACCGGCGCTGGACGACGGCCTCGAGGTGGCCCTGACCACCCTGGCCGCCCGCAGCGCGGTGCCGGCCGAGGTCACCGTGTCACTGCCCGGCCGCCCACCGGACGCGACGGCATCGGCCCTGTACTTCGCGGTGGCCGAGCTGCTCACCAACGTCGCCCGCCACGGGGACGCGTCCCGGGTCCGCATCGACCTCCGCACGGAGAACCGCTGCCTACGCCTGACGGTGACCGACAACGGCCACGGCGGCGCGGCGGTCATCGCCCCCGGCAGCGCCCGGTCCGCCACCGACCGCGGCCATTCCCGGCGGCCCGCTGCCTCCGGGACAGGACTGGCCGGGCTGGCCCGTCGGGCCGCCGCCCTCGACGGCTCGCTGACCGTGGACTCGCCCCCGGGCGGCCCCACAATCGTGACGATGATCCTTCCCGAGATCGGAGACTGACGGTGCGCGTGGTCATCGCCGAGGACAACCCGCTGCTGCGGGACGGGATCGCCCTACTGCTCGGCGAGCATGACGTCGAGGTCGTCGCCGCCGTTCCCGACGCCGGCGCCCTGCTCGCGGCCGTCGCCGCCGATCCGCCGGATGCCGTCGTCGTCGATGTGCGGATGCCGCCCACGTACACCGATGAGGGCCTGCGGGCGGCGTTGACGATCCGGTCCGCGTACCCCGGGGTCGGGGTTCTGGTCTTCTCGCAGTGGGTCGAGACCGGTTATGCGCGGCAGTTGCTCTCCGAGAACGCCGGGCGGGTCGGGTATCTGCTCAAGGACCGGATCGTCAGCACCGACGAGTTCGTCGGGGCGTTGCGGCGCGTCGCGGACGGCGGCACCGCCCTGGACCCCGAGGTCGTCCGGCAGTTGCTCGCCGCGCCGGCGGTCGATGCGGGTCTGGCCCGGCTCAGTGACCGGGAGCGGGAGCTTCTCGGGCTGCTCGCCGAGGGACGCTCCAACGTGGCCATCGCCGAGGCCCTGCACCTGGCCGAACGCAGCGTCGAGAAGCACGTCACCGCCATCTTCACCAAGCTCGACCTGCCCCAGGCGCGCACCGATCACCGGCGGGTGCTGGCCGTGCTGCGGTACCTCCGGGCATGAGCGGGCGTGGTGTACGTTGCCGCGTGGTCCACCGTCCGTCCATTGAGGGAGAACGATGTCAACCAGCATGTCCCGCCGTTCGGCACTCGGTCTCGGCGCCGCGGCAGCAGTCGCGGGTGTCGGCGTGAGCACCCCCGCCCAGGCCGCGGCGGCCGGCCCGGCGAGCATCAAGAAGGTGTACGAGAAGGAGAAGGCCAAGGCCGGCGGCCTCTGGCACACCCACATCGCGGCCGTGGACAGCACCGGCGCGATCAAGGGAATCGTCGAGGACGACGCCGACCACGTGACGTACGGCTACAGCGTGCAGAAGCTGGCCGTGGCCACCGCCGTCATGGACAAGATCGACCGGGGTCAGCTGACCCTGGGCACCAAGCTGGACCTGCAGGCCGACATCATCCTCGGCGGCTCCGGCATCTACCACCTGCACCGGGTGTGGGGCGACGAGATCACGGTGGCCAATTTCCTGACCGCGATGCTGCTGGTCTCGGACAACACGGCGGTCCGCATGTGCGGGCGGGTGGTGCCGGCGCTGGAGATCAACGAGATCCTCGCGGCGAAGGGCTTCGTGCACACCCGGGTCGAGCCGGTGGCCAACCCGAACCGCTTCTTCCTGGGCACGACCACGCCGCGGGAGATGCACGACCTGCTGTGGCGCCTGGCGACCAAGACGTTGCTGAAGCCGGAATCGTGCGACTTCCTGCTGAGCATCACCCGCTGGCTCAACGGCTACCACGACGGCGTCCGCCGGGTGATGTCCTCCAAGGAGCGGGAGCGCGTCGCGACGAAGTACGGCGCCGACTTCAACGACCTGGGCGAGTCCCGGCACGAGGCCGGCATCATGTTCAGCGCGGACGGGGTGCCGCTGCTGACGTACGCGATGTTCGCCGAGGGCCTGGGCGACCCGGAGAACTACGGCGCGACCCACCCGGCGGTGCAGGCCCACGCCAAGATCGGCCGGACCATGATGGACAACCTGCCGGCCGTGCCGACGTCGGCGACCGCACGTTCGGCGGTGCCGCGCTCGCTGCCGAAGCCGTTCCATCCGGTCAGCGGCGGCTGAGTCTCTGGTCGTTCCCGCCGGAGGTGGCCCCGGCATGCCGCGTGCATGCGGGGCCGCCTCCGCACCTACGACGGCAGATCGCTGTCCCCGCCCAGGTTGTCGATCACCCGGCGCAGGACCGTGAGCGTGGCCGCGTACTCCCGTGGGGTTATGCCCTGGTGCATCTCCTCGTGGGCCCGCATGGTGCGCGCCCGGGCCCGCAGCCGACCCTGCTCCCCCGCCTCGCTCAGCGTCAGCGACCCGTCCGCCGCCCGCAGCACCCAGCCACGCTCCGCCAGGTCGTCGAAGACGGCCGCGAAATCCGTCTCCTGGTCGTCGAAACGCTGCAGCCGGCCGGTCAGGCCGTTGCGCTCCCAGGTGCCCGGCGCGCCGGCCACATGGTTCAAGATCCACCAGTGCGGCTGGGTGAGCTGTTCCACCGCCAGCTCCGCGCGGATCCGCCCGACGACCGCCCGGTACGCCGCCCCGGTCCAGTAGCCGATCGGCTGCGCCGTCAGTTCCGCCTCCGTGTACGTCTTCATCACCACGTCGTGATGGTGGAACCTGAAGCCCACTGAAGGTCAAGAGTCGAGATCTGACATCGATGAGCATGGACATCTGCCCCGGGGAGGACGACGATGCTGGGGTATGACGGATCACCGCGAAAAGCCCATCTCGTCGCGGCGCGCGTTCCTGACCGCCTCCGCGGCCGTCGCGGCGACGCCGGTCCTCGGCGCCCGGGCCGCCCATGCCGGCGGGCGGGGCGTGCACGGGCAGTCGCCTGACAAGCAGCTGCGGGCGTTGCTGCGCGAGATCGACCCGAACAGGATCGGCGCCATCGTCACCCGGCTCGCCGCGTTCGGCACCCGGCACACGCTGTCCGCGCAGGACGACCCGGCGCGCGGCATCGGCGCGGCCCGGGACTGGATCTTCGAGCGGCTCACGGCCTACGCGGCGGCTTCCGGCGGCCGGATGACCGTCGAGCTGCAGTCGTTCATCCAGCCGGTCTCCCCCCGGGTCCCGGTGCCGACCCGGATCACCAACGTCGTCGCCACGCTGCGCGGCGACACCGATCCCGGCCGGGTGTACGTCGTGACCGGCCACTACGACTCACGGGCGACCGACGTGCTGGACGCCACCAGCGACGCCCCGGGCGCCGACGACGACGCGTCCGGCGTGGCGGCGATCATGGAGCTGGCCCGGGTGATGGCGACCCGGCGCACCGAGGCCACGGTCGTCTTCGCCGCCGTCGCGGGCGAGGAGCAGGGCCTGTACGGCTCCGACTACATGGCTCAGCAGTTCAAGAACGCCGGCACCGACGTGCAGGCCATGTTCAGCAACGACATCGTCGGCACCGGCGACGCGCACGACGGGTCGTCGTCGGATCCGCGCACGGTCCGGCTGTTCGTCGAGGGTGTGCCCACCGCCGAGACAGCCGCCGAGGCCACCGTCCGCAAGTCGGTCGGCGGCGAGAACGACGGGCCGTCACGCCAGCTGGGCCGGTTCGTCCGGGACGTGGCGGAGAATCCGCAGACCGGCATGAAGGTCCGCGTCATCTGGCGCCGCGACCGCTACCTGCGGGGCAGCGACCACATCTCGTTCCTGCTGCGCGGCTATCCGGCGGCCCGTCTCACCGAGCCCCGGGAGAACTTCGCGCACGAGCACCAGAACGTCCGCGTCGAGAACGGCGTCCAGTACGGCGACCTGGTCGAGTTCTGCGATTTCAAGTACATCGCCCGGGTGGCCCGGGTGAACGCGGCGGCCCTGTGGTCGCTCGCCCAGGCCCCGGGCACACCGAAGGGTGTGGTGATCGACACCACCCAGCTGACCAACGAGACGACGCTGCGCTGGCAGCGCGGCACGAGCCCCGACCTGACCGGCTACGAGGTGGTCTGGCGCGAGACCACCGCCCCGGACTGGACGAACGTGCTGGCGGTGGGCGACGTGACCACGGTGACGATCGACCTGTCGAAGGACAACGTCTTCTTCGGCGTGCGCGCCGTGGACCGCGACGGTCACCGCAGCCCGGTGGCCGCCCCGCTGCCGGCCAGCTGAGCTTCGCGATCCCGGCGGCGTAATGTCGCCCGCGGGCACCTCCGTGCCCCGGGACCGGGAGGAACGGCGTGCCGTACGGCTATCTGGCGACCATGCGCACGACGGCGGGCCACCGCGACGACGTGGTGAAGATCCTGCTCAGCGGCGTGGACGGGCTGCGTGGGGTGGGCTGCCGGCTCTACGTGGTCGGCGTGTCCGAGACCGACCCGGAGCTGATCTGGGTCAACGAGGTCTGGGAGAGCAAGGACCACCACGCGGCATCCTTGCAGCTGCCCGAGACCCGGGCCGCGATCGCCCGGGCGATGCCGATGCTGACCGGCGAGTTCACCGGCCAGGAGCTGACGGTCGTCGGCGGACTCATGTGAGCGGCTTCCCCACCGGCACGCCGGACGAGCCGGAGCTCTTCCTGCGCTGGCTGGCCTTCCTGCGCGGGGCGGTGCTGCGCAAGGCCGGCGGCGTCACCGACGAGCAGGCCCGCTGGCACCCGGACGGCCGGCTGCTGCCGCTGCTCGGCCTGGTCAACCACCTCACCCACGTCGAGTGGCGCTGGATCGACGGCGAGATGCTCGGCCGCCCGACCGGCAAGAGCGCCGACGAATACTTCCCCGGCCCGGAGCTGACGATCGAGGCCGCGATCTCGGCGTACCGCGAGCGGGCCGCGGCGACGGACGCCGCGGTCCGAGAGCTGGGAGACCTGGGTACGCCGTCACGAGCCCGCGACGGCACGGATCTACGCTTCGTCCTCATCCACCTGATCAACGAGACGGCCCGGCACGCGGGTCACGCCGACGCGGTCCGCGAACTGCTCGACGGTACGACGGGAGAATGAGTTGACGATCTCGGGCAGCGCCCTGGTCACCGGCGCCTCACGAGGTCTGGGCGCGCAGATCGCCCGGCGCCTCGCCGCCGACGGCTGGCCGGTCGCCGTGAACTACCGTTCCGACCGGGCGGGCGCGGAGAAGGTGGTCGCCGACATCGTCGCCGCCGGGGGCCGGGCCGCCGCGTTCGGCGCGGACGTCACGGACGAGGCCGAGGTCGCCGCGCTGGCAGCCGCGATCACCACCGAGCTCGGCGCCGTCCAGGTGGTGGTGGCCAACGCGACCGGCCCGCAACCGCCGGCGCCGGCCGACGAGGTCTCCTGGCAGGCCCACCTCGATCAGCTGGTCTTCTTCGTCAAGAGCCCGACGCTGCTGCTGCGGGCCACCCTGCCCGGCATGCGTGAGCTGGGCACGGGCCGCTTCATCCACATCGGCTCCGACTCGTTCGAGCGGGCGCTGCCGGGCGCCTCGGCGTACAACGCGGCGAAGGGCGCGCAGATCGGTCTGGCCCGGACATGGGCGCGCGAGCTGGGCGCGTACGGCGTCACGGTGAACGTGGTGGCGCCGGGCTGGATCCCGGTCGAGCGCCACGGCGTGGTGACGGCCGAGGACAGCGCCGGTTACGTACGGGATGTGCCGCTGGGCCGGCTGGGCAAGCCGGAGGACATCGCCGACGTGGTGGCCTTCGTGGCCAGCGACGCCGCCCGCTTCATGACCGGGGAGCGTCTGACAGTCAACGGGGGCCACACCATCGACTGACGCGGGCCGGCGGCCGGCGGCCAGTAGGGTCATCCGGCATGAAGCTGCGTGAGGACGAGGTACGGGTACCGGCGTCCGGATACGAGATCCGCTCGGTGCTCATCACTCCGGCGGGCGACGGCCCGTGGCCGGGCGTGCTGCTGTACACCGACATCTTCCAGTTGACCGAGTCGACGTTGCGCACCGCCCGGCGCCTGGCCTCGGCCGGGTTTGTCGTCTGCGTGCCGGAGATCTATCCGCGCGGCGAGCTGGCCGGCGTGGTCCTGGAGTTCGACGACGCGGGCAAGCAGGCCGGCCTGGCCGGGGCGGCCGCGACCACCACCGGTCAGTTCGACGAGGACCGGGTCGCGGTGCTGGACTTCCTGCAGCAGCGCGCCGAGGTCACGACGCTGTTCGCGACCGGCTTCTGCATCGGCGGTCACCTGGCGTTCCGGGCCGCCTTCGACCCGCGCGTATCGGCCACCGTGTGCTTCTACCCGACCGGCCTGCACAACGGCGCACTGGGCGCCGACGCCGACGCGGGATCCCTCGCCCGCGCCGCCGACATCCAGGGCCGGCTCATGATCGTCTTCGGCTCCCAGGACCCGCACGTCCCCGCCGGCGCCCGGGCCGAGATCCTGTCCGCCCTGTACGCGGCCGGCCAGGACGACCTCGAGCTGCACATCTACCGGGGCGGCGAGCACGCGTTCATGCGGGACGTCGGCGCCCGGCACGACCCGGTCCTGACCGACCTGGCCCTGACAGAGGCGATCTCGTTCCTCACCGGCCGATGACGGCCCGATAGGCGGCGGATCCGGCCGGTTGTCCTTAGGCTCAGGGCATGCTCATCACCGTCGTGGCCGACTACGGCACCGGGGACCTCGCCTTCGCCGAGGTCCGTCAGACGTTCGCGCAGCTGCTGCCCGAGGCCCGGGTGGAGGCCCTGTCGGTGCCGCCGTTCGACACGGTCGGTGCCGGCTTCTGCGTGGCCCAGCTGGCCTTCGGGTCCGGGCCCGCCGACCGGGTGATCTACGCCAACGTGGCACCCCGCCAGGACGAGGACCAGCCGCGCGAGGACAACGCCGGGGAACGGCTGGTCGCGGCGCGGCTGCCCTCCGGTGTGCTGGTCGTCGGTGTGGACTCCGGGGCCAGCCTGTCGTTCCTGGCCGACGAGGGCGTCCCGCTGCACGCAGTCAAGGTGGCCGACGCGGGCTCGCAGTTCCGTTCCCGGGACGTGTTCCCGGCCGCGGTCGCGGGCCTGGTCCGCGGCGACGACGACCTGCTCGGCGACGTGGTCCCGATCGGAGCGGCCCCGCAGCGCACGGTCGTCTACACCGACGGGTACGGCAACCTCAAGACCAGCTGGTTCGAGGCGCCGGCCGAGACGGGCACGACCGTCCGGGTGCGCATCGGCGACGCGGAGGCCGAGGCCGTGGTCAGCGACGGCGTGTTCGCCGTACCGGCCGGGCAGGTGTCGTTCGCGCCCGGCAGTTCCGGCTGGCCCAGCGGCACCGGCGACGGCATGAAGATGTGCTTCGAGCTGCTGGCCCGCGGCGGGAACGCGGCCCAGCTCTTCGGCCATCCGGCCCCGGGCACCCCGGTCGAGATCGTCGGATGACACGCCAGGCGTTCGCCCACGACGCCGTGCCTCCACCCGCCGGCACCCCGGTCGAGATCATCCGATGACACGCCAGGCGTTCGCCCATGACGCCGTGCTGATGATGGGCCCGGAGGCCGACCTGCGGGCGCCGGGCGGCGCGGTGACGACCGCCCTGTGCGGTCACTGGGAGCACGAACCGCCCTGCCCGGTGGCCGCGCACCACACCGCCGCCGTGCGCGTCGACGGCGAGGTGCGGGTCCACGTTCTCTTCGCGACGGAGCCGGACCGCGAGCAGCAGGTGCGCGGCCTGATCGACGCGGCGCTGGCCGCGGGGGCCTTCGCCGGCCCGGACGGTACGGCGTCCTTCTGGTCCCTGACGTCGTCGGCCCCGGGCGAGGTGGCGCCGGAGGAGACCGCGCATGCCGCCCGCCTCAGCGAGCAGTGACCGCGGCGACGGATCAGCCGCCGTTCCAGCGGTAGACCTGCCCGTCCCGCAGCTCGTACGACGCCGGCGGGGCGGGCGTGGGGGACGCGGCCAGCCGGGCGAGCACCTTGACCCGGCCCCGGATCGAGATCCGCGGCTCACTCTAGTGCAGGTACGGGTGCAGCAACGCCTTCAACGCCAGTTGGTCGTGGCGTTCGACGGCCGACAGCACCTCACGAACGATCCGGTCCACGGCACCATCCTGGACCCGCCCGGCGCGAACGGGAACACGCCGCATCGCCGGGCACGCCGGCCATCCCGTCGATCGCCGCGACGCTCGCCGGGCTCGGCGGCCGGGACGTCCCGCAGGAAGTCCCGGCCGTCACCAGCTCGATCAGGCGCCGCGGAGCACAGCTCCCACCCGCGACGACGCCAGGGCCACGGCCGCGTCCCGGGCCGCCACGGCCTCTTCGACGGTCAGGGTCCGGTCCGGCGCGCGGAACGTCAGGTTGTACGCCAGGCTCTTCAGCCCCGCGCCGACCTGCTCGGAGGCGTACACGTCGAAGAGCCGCACCGACTCCAGCAGCGGGCCCGCTCCTTCGGCCAGAGCCGCCTCGACCTCGGCCGCCGGAACCGCCTGGTCCACCACCAGCGCCACGTCGATCAGCGCCGGCGGGAACGTGGAGATCCGCTGGGCCTCGATCACCGGGGTCGCCGGGACGGCGTCCAGGTCGAGCTCCATCGCACAGGTGCGCTTCGGCAGCTCCAGGGCCGAGATCACGCCCGGGTGCAGCTCGCCCGCATACCCGATGACCGTGCCGTCGACCGCGATCGCCGCGCACCGGCCCGGGTGCCATGGGGCGTACTCGGCTGCCCGTACCGTGATCCGGTCCGGGGTCATGCCCGCCGCCGACAGCGCGATGCGCGCCGCCTCGATCGCGTCCGACCAGGTCGCGGGCCGTCCCGCGCCCCACCAGCCGGCCGGTGCCGCCTCCCCGATCAGGACCGCGGCGAGGTGCCACGGCTGCTCGGGGACGATGGCGTTGGCCGCGGCCCAGTCCTCGTCGGACGGACCCCGGTCCACCCCGAGCACCGGCGGCGCGACGGCCGTCAGGTGCGGCAGGAAGACCGTACCGGTCTCGTAGAGCGCCAGGTCGCGCTCGCCGCGGCCCAGGTTGCGCTTGAGCGTGCCGAGCAGCGGCGCCAGCAGCGAGGTGCGCAGCAGCGGCTCCTGCTCGGACATCGGGTTGGCGAGCCGCACCGCGCTGCGCCGCGGGTCGTCCGCGGCCAGGCCGAACGCGTCCGCCGCGCCGGGCGCCACGAACGGGTACGACAGCACCTCGACGTAGCCGTTCTCGGCCATCGCCCGCCCGACCGTGCGCCGGCGCAGCTGCCCCGGGGTGAGCCGGCCACCGCCGCGCACCGGCGGCAGGATGCTCGGGATGGCGTCGTAGCCGCCGAGCCGGGCCACCTCCTCGACCAGGTCGATCGGCGCCACCAGGTCGGGCCGCCAGGACGGCGGGGTGACCTCGAGCGGCTCGACCCCGCGGACCGTGCAGCCGACCTGGCCGAGCAGCGTGGTGATCTGCTCGGTGTCGTAGGCCAGGCCGATCCGCCGGGTCGCCAGGGTCGTGTCGAGCAGCACCGGGGCCGGCGCGACGACGTGGTCGAGGTCCAGCACCCGCTGATCCACGGTGCCGCCCGCGTGCTCGGTGAGCAGGGCGACCGCCCGGTCCAGGGCGACCAGCGGCAGCTGCGGGTCGACGCCCCGCTCCCAGCGCTTCGCCGCCTCGCTGAACAGCTTGTGCCGGCGGGCCGTGCGGCCCACCATCACCGGATCCCAGTGCGCGGCCTCCAGCAGCACGTCGACCGTGTCCGGCTGCACCTCGCTGGTCTCGCCGCCCATGACCGCGGCCAGCGAGATCGGCCCGGAGTCGTCGCAGATGACCATGTCCTCGGCGTCGAGCACCCGCGCGACACCGTCCAGGGTGGTCAGCTTCTCCCCCGGGCGGGCCCGGCGCACGACCAGGCCGCCGCGCAGCAGGTTCAGGTCGAACACGTGCATCGGCTGGCCGAGCTCGAGCATCAGGTAGTTGGTGATGTCGACGGCGAGGGAGATCGTCCGCACCCCGGCGGTGATCAGCCGGCGCTGCATCCACGCCGGCGACGGGGCGGACGGGTCGATGCCCCGGACCACCCGCGCGGCGAAACGGTCACAGCCGACCGTGTCGTCGATCCGCACCGGGTACGGCGCCTCGGCGGTCGCGCCGGGAGCGGACCCGGCACCAGGATCGGTGTAGGCCGAGGCGTACGCGTACGACAGCTCGCGGGCCACGCCCCGGATGCTCATCTCGTACCCGCGGTCCGGCGTGATCTCCACGTCGATGATGACGTCGTCGAGCCCGACGATCGGCCGCGCGTCCACACCCGGCACGGCGGAGTTCGCGGGCAGCACGATGATGCCCGAGTGGTCGCCGCTGAGCCCGAGCTCGGCCGCGGAACAGATCATGCCGTTGGAGTTGCGCCCGTAGGTCTTCCGCGCACCGATCTTGAAACCGCCGGGCAGCTCACCGCCGGGCAGGATGACCACGACGAGGTCGCCGGCCTCGAAGTTCCGGGCGCCGCAGACGATCTCCTGCGGCTCGGGGCGGCCGACGTCGACGCGGGTGAAGCGGATCGGCTTCTTGAAACCGGTCAGCTCCTCGATCTCCAGCACCCGGCCGACGACCAGGTCGCCCTGGACGGTGGCGGCCTGGTCGACGATGGACTCCACCTCGATGCCGAGGCCGACCAGCTTGCGCTCCAGCTCGTCGGCGGACAACACGGCCGGCAGCTGCACGTACTCGCGCAGCCAGGACAGAGACAGCTTCATGATCAGACCGCCATCCCGAAGTTGCGGGTGAACCGGACGTCACCCTCGACCATGTCGCGCATGTCGCTGACCCCGTTACGGAACATCAGCGTGCGCTCGACCCCGAGGCCGAACGCGAAGCCCGAGTACCGCTCGGGGTCGATCCCGCAGGCGGTCAGCACCCGCGGGTTCACCAGGCCGCAGCCACCCCACTCGACCCAGCGCGGGCCGTCACGGTGCTGGGCGAACCAGACGTCGAACTCCGCCGACGGCTCGGTGAACGGGAAGTAGTTCGGCCGCCACCGGGTCCGCGCGTCCGGCCCGAACATCGACCGGGCGAAGTGGTCGAGAGTGCCCTTGAGGTGGGCGAGCGTGATGCCCTCGTCGACGACCAGGCCCTCGATCTGGTGGAAGACCGGGGTGTGCGTGGCGTCCAGCTCATCCGAGCGGTACGCCCGCCCCGGACTCACCACGTAGATGGGAGGCTTGCGGCTCAGCATCGTCCGCACCTGGCCGGGCGACGTGTGCGTGCGCATGACCAGTCCGGGCAGATCCACGTAGAACGTGTCCATGAGCCCGCGCGCGGGGTGGTCGGGGCCGATGTTGAGCGCGTCGAAGTTCGCCCATTCGAGCTCCAGCTCCGGTCCGTCGACCACCGAGTAGCCCATGCCGACGAACAGGTCGCCCATGTGCTCCATCAGCGTGGTCAACGGATGCCGGGCGCCGCGCGGGGCCCGGTCCCAGGGCAGGGAGACGTCGACGCGCTCCTCCACCAGAACCCGGGCGGCCCGCTCGAGCTCAAGCTCGGCCAGACGCGCGTCGAACGCAGTCTGGATCGACTGCCGGGCCACGTTGACACGCTTGCCGGCCTCCGACTTGGCGTGCGGCGGCAGTGAACCGATCTCGCGCCGGGCCAGCGACACGGGCGAACGGTCACCGAGATGCGCGGGCTTCAACGCGCCGAGCGCGTCAAGGTCGCCCGCACCGGCGAACGCCTGCTCCGCGTCGGCGACAGCGGCCTCGAGAGCCTCGGGGGCGAGCAGGACGGCCTGCTTCGGATCGTACGGATCGTTGCGGTAGGACATGGTCGGGCGAACTCCCTCACACCGGATGAGCCATCGGGCAGTGTACGGAGGCGCGGCTGGGCCGCAGCCCGCCGGTCAGGGGAAGTCGCGCAGGAGTGTCAGACCCGGCGCCCGCGACCAGCGGGCTGGGTAAACATCATCGGGTGCACTCGGCGCATGGGACACAGCATACCGCCGCAGCCAACCCGGTATCACCGAGCGGCCCTTTGTCCCGGGCGACGGGGGTCTCGGTGCGGATGCGGATGTCATAGCCAGCCGTTGTCTCGGGCGACGGTCGCGGCCTCGGCTCGGCTGCCGGCGCGGAGTTTGGCCAGGATCGCGGTCAGGTGGTTCCGGACCGTCCCGGGCGACAGGTGCAGGCGGCGGGCGATCAGCGACACCGGCACGTCGGGCTCGGCCGCGCGCAGCACGTCGAGCTCGCGCTGGGTCAGCGGGCACTCCGGCATGCTGAGGGCGTCCGCCGCGAGGCCGGGGTCCACGTACCGGCCGCCGCTGTGCACGCGCCTGATCACGTCGGCGAGCGCGCCGCCCTTGCAACCCTTGGGCAGGAAGCCCTTCGCGCCGGCGGCCAGGGCCCGCTGCACCTGCGCGGGCCGGGCGTGCCCGGTGAGGATGACCACCGCGCAGGACGGCAGGACGCGGGTCAGCTCGGTGGTGACCTCAATGCCGTCCAGGGGCATCTGCAGGTCCACCACCGCCACGTCCGGGCGGTGCCGCAGCGCCGACTCCACCGCCTCGTGGCCGTCCGCGGCGTGGGCCACCACGTCGAGATCGGCTTCGAGGTCGAGCAGCGCGGCCACGGCGACGCGGATCAGTTCCTCGTCGTCGGCGAGCAGCAGCCGGATCATGACGCCGAACGGACGACGGCCTCGACCGTGAACCGGCCGTCCGCCGCTCTGGTCCGCAGCACGCCGCCGGACTCGGCCAGCCGTTCCGCCAGGCCGTGCAGGCCGTGACTGTGCCAGTCGGGCCCGGCGGCGTCTCCGGCGCCGTCGTTGACCACGGTCATCATGAACTGAGGCCCGGTCCGGACGATGTCGATCCTGCACCACGCCGCCCGGCTGTGCCGCAGCACGTTCGTGGAGGCCTCCCGCAGCACGGCAGCGAGCGGCTCGGCGACCGGCGAGGGCAGGTCGCCGTCGGGTGCCTGCACCGTGCAGCGCACCCCGGAGGACTCCAGGACCTGCTCGATGGCGGTCAGTTGCTCGCGCAGGTCGACCTTGCGGTAGCCGTGCACCACCTCACGGAGTTCGCTCAGAGCAGATGTGGCGAGCCCGCGCACCTCCGCGGCCTCCCGGGCGGCCCGCGGTGGATCCACCGGGACGAGCCGCTCGGCCAGCTCCGCCTTGAGAGCGATCACCGACAGATGGTGCCCCAGCGAATCGTGCACGTCCCGAGCGAACCGCAGCCGTTCTTCGCCGGCAGTCAGCTGGGACTGTGCCGCCCGGCCCTGCTCGGCCTGCACCAGCAGCTCCCAGAACCAGACCTGCACGGCATTGATCGCCGCTATGCCGGCACCGACCCCGATCGAGATGATCAGCGCATCCCGGGCCGAGCCCGGTGTGGTCAACACCGCGACCGCCGCGGTGACAGTGCTGAGCGCTAACGCCCTCCATCTGCGGGTGATCACCGGCAGCACCCCGATGATGCAGGCGGCCAGCCAGGCCCAGCTCGGCCAGGCGCCGCCGACCGGGCCGACCAGCGGCACGGACGCGACGGACGCGGCGGCGAAGCCCAGCAGGGCACCGCGGCGGGCCCGTGAACTGAGCCACGGCGTCACCAGGGCGTGCAGGACGAATCCCTGAGCGGCCGAGAACAGCAGGATGCCGACGGCGCCGAGGACGATCCGGAACGTCTCAGGCTCGCGCCAGAGACCGATCGCCGGCAGGAACAACGCCATCGACCCGTTGGTGGCCAGCACGATCAAAGTGACGACCCGGGCTCGTCGCATCTGTCTGTGCATGCGCTGATGCTAGGCGGGACCCCGCACGGACGACCCATGAAAAGTTCATGGTCGGTGGGTGAGCCGGCGACGGTGCCGGTTGCGCACCGCGAGGCCGAGGCTTCGGACATGACAATCTCAGTGGTACGCACCCGCCCCTGGCCCTTCACGCGGCACCTGCTGGAGATGCTCGCCGTGATGGTCGTGGGCATGGTGGTCCTGGGCCCGTTCTGGACACCGTCCCGGGTGGACGTGTCGGCGCTGTGGACGGCCACCACGATGGCCGTCGCGATGGCCGTCTGGATGGGCTACCGGGGCCACTCCCGCGCCGCGACAGCCGAGATGACCGCGGCGATGTACGCGCCCTTCCTGGTCCTGCTCGTCCCGTGGTGGGCCGGTCTGACACCGGGCCCGGCAGTGCTCCTCGGCGGCCACGTCCTGATGCTGCCGGTCATGGCGCTGGCCATGCTGCACCGCGCTGACGAGTACGCCGGCGGACACGTCCGCGAGCCAAGGAGCGGTCTGCTGGCCCGCTGGCCGACCGCATTGGCGTTGCTGATCACGGTGGACATGCTCATCGAGCCGGCCGCCCTAGCGCCATGGAAGCTGCTGGTACTGGCGTTCGCCTACGTCACCATCGGAGCGGTGCGGCGCACGTTGCACCCGTGGGCTGTCCTGATCCGGCAGGTGGTCGCGATGACGGTGTATCTGGGGCTGGTCCTGGCCGCCGTCCTTGCCGGGCCGGTGCCGAGCGTCTGGCTGGTCGGGCTGGGGTGGCTCGCGCACGCCGGCTGGGACTACTGGCACTTCCGCCGGAACGAGGTGGTCCCCCGAGCATTCGCGGAATGGTGCGGTGTCGTGGACGCGATCATCGGCGTCTCGGTCCTCGCCTACGCGGTCACGCTGTAACGCTTCCTGGCGGTCACGCGGTCACCCGTCCCGGCGGTCACGCGCTAACGCGGTCACGCGTCCAGGCGGCCACGCGTCACCCGTCCATGCGGTCACGCGGCCACGCGGCCACGCCGCCACATGGCCACGCCGCCGCGGTCACGCGGTCACGCGGTCACGCGGTCACGCGGTCACGCGGTCACGCGGTCACGCGGCCACGCCGTCACGCCGTCACGCTGCGACCGCCGGCCGGCCGGCGATGGGCGCGCGCCGAGGCATAGAGACAAACCGCCGCAGCCGCCGCCAGATTCAGGCTCTCCGCCCCGCCGTAGATCGGGATCCGGACCCGCTTGTCGGCCGCCTTCACCAGGTCCTCCGGCAGACCGTGAGCTTCCGATCCGAACAACCAGGCCGTCGGCCCGGCCAACGAACCATCGTCCAGCAAAGAGTCCAGGTCGTCGTCGCCGTAGCCGGTCGTGGCCAGCACCTGCAGCCCGAAGTCCCGCAGGTCATCGACCACTCCCAGCGGCGCCCGGACCACGTCGACGTTGAAGAGGCTGCCCGCGGACGCCCGCACGCACTTGCCGTTGTACGGGTCGACCGCATCGCCCGCGAAGATCACCGCGTCGGCACCGGCCGCGTCGGCGGTGCGCAGGATCGTCCCCGCGTTGCCGGGGTCGCGGATCTCGGCGGCGACGGCCACCAGGCGCGGGCCCTTCGACAACGCTTCGGTCAGCGGCACGTCCAGTTGCTCGCACACCGCCACCAGACCTTGCGGCTGGACCGTCTCAGCCAGCGCCGCCAGGCCGTCCTCGGTCACCGGGGACACGACCGGCGCCTGGGTCGCCAGGTCCGCGTGCCGGGTCAGCGCCGCGTCCGTACCGAAGAGTTCCAGGACGACCCCGGCGGCCAGCGCGGAACGCACCGCCTGCGGGCCCTCCGCGAGGAAGCGGCCGGTCTGGTCGCGGTCGCGGCGGCGCTGCAGGCGCCGGGCCGCGACGACCCTGGGGGTACGGGGGGTGAAGGTCACGTGTCCTCCTGGACGGAACAGCATCGGGGCGCCTCCCGGTCACCCGGAAGACGCCCCGAAAACGTGCTGACGATCAGGCAGCCTGAGCGGCGGCGCCGCCGGTGCCCTCGGCCGCCACGGCGGCCCGCGCGATCTCGACGATCGCCGCGAACGAGGCGGCGTCGTTGACGGCCATGTCGGCCAGGATCTTGCGGTCCACCTCGACGCCGGCCAGCTTCAGGCCCTGGATCAGGCGGTTGTAGGTCAGGCCGTTGGCCCGTGCGCCCGCGTTGATGCGCGTGATCCACAGCTGGCGGAAGTCGCCCTTGCGGTCACGGCGGTCGCGGTACGCGTACTGCATCGAGTGCAGCACCTGCTCCTTGGCCTTGCGGTACAGCCTCGAGCGCTGTCCGCGGTAGCCACTGGCAGTCTCCAGCAGCGTACGGCGCTTCTTCTGGGCGTTCACTGCCCGCTTGACGCGTGCCATTTCTGTACTCCTAACAGGGGAACGTGTGTGGCGCGCGCGTCAGCGGCCCAGCATCTTCTTGACTCGCGGGGTGTCGGCCTTGGAGACCACGACCGTACCGGTCATCCGGCGGGTGACGTGCGAGGACTTGCCCTCGAGCAGGTGGCGCTTGCCGGCCAGCTCACGCACGATCTTGCCCTTACCGGTGATCTTCACCCGCTTGCCCATGCCGGTGTGGCTCTTCATCTTCGGCACTCGGAACGCCTCTTTCTGATTACTCTGCGGTTACGGCGCTGGTGTCGGCAGCAGCCTCGGCCGGCGGTGCCTCGGCCTCTTCGCCCTCACGCGGCTCGCGGGACGGGCGCGCGTTGGCGGCGATGACGGCAGCGGCAGCGGCCTTGGTCGCCCGATGCGGAGCCAGGACCATGATCATGTTGCGGCCGTCCTGCTTCGGACTGGATTCGACGAAGCCCAGCTCCGAGATCTCTTCGCTGAGCCGGCGCAGGAGCCGGAAACCCAGCTCCGGACGGCTCTGCTCGCGACCACGGAACATGATCGTCACCTTGACCTTGTCGCCCGCCTTGAGGAACCGGACCACGTGACCCTTCTTGGTCTCGTAGTCGTGCGGGTCGATCTTCGGGCGGAGCTTCATTTCCTTGATGACGGTCTGTTGCTGGTTACGCCGGGCTTCGCGCGCCTTGAGTGCACTCTCGTACTTGAACTTGCCGAAGTCCATGAGCTTGCACACCGGCGGGCGCGCCATCGGCGCTACCTCGACCAGGTCCAGATCGACGTCCGCGGCCAGCTGCAGGGCGCGCTCCAGCGGGACGATGCCCACCTGCTCACCCTCGGGGCCGACCAGCCGGACTTCCCTCGACCGGATCTGCTCGTTAATGCGTGGTTCGACGCTGATGGGGCCTCCTCAGAACGATCTAGTGGATGTCCTCCCCGGCACCGGTTCTCCGGCTGTGGGGAAGCACTGCCAATGTCGGTCGGCCCTCTCACGCCCACTTCAGCAGGGCGCCGAGGAAAGCAGAAGGCCCCGGCACGAATGCCAGGGCCCGCTCGACCGGTCATCGGCGTCCATGAGGACGCACACCGACACCGGGATATTCCCGGAGCGGTTGACCGGACCCAGCCACCTCAAGGGCGACGGGGTGGGAACCAGCGGGCTCCTCTTTCGCGCCCCTCATGACGAGGGGCGTGGTCGACTACCGGGCGAGTCTACCAGCTCAGGAAGTCGCCGCCGAATGGAGGGCGCGAAGTGCGCGAACACCCTCCACGGCGTACTCCTTGTCGGCCGCCTGCAGCGCATGGACCGACACCGTCTCGTCGTCGTGCAGCTCGAGCGTCGCCCAGGGTGAGTTGCGGTCGAAGCGCACCGCCCGCACCGCCGTCCAGGGCAGGTCGTAGCCGCCGATCACGTTGCGCACCTTGACGCCGTCGGCGTCCGCCACCGCCCGCGGCCGGGTGAACGCCAGGATGCCCAGCCCGATCAGGATGCCCAGGCCGATCATCGCGGTCTGGTCGCCGCGCTGGTACGTGCCCATGTTGTCGCCGGTCGAGCCGTGCAGACCGAAGCTCAGCACGGTGAAGAGGATCACCACGGCAGCCGCCGAGAAGCCGGCCACCCAGCGGATGCGCCGCGGCCGGAAGATCACGGGAGCCTGCGTCGTAGTCACGGTCACCATCGTGCCACCTACAGCCGGCAGTTGGAGATGTCGGTGACCAGGATGGCGCGGGCGCCGAGCTCGTACAGCTCGTCCATGATCCGGTGCACGTCGTTGCGGCGGACCATCGCCTGCACGGCGACCCAGCCCTCGCGGTGCAGCGGTGACACGGTCGGGGACTCGATGCCCGGCGTCAGCGCGGTCGCGTTCTCCAGCAGGTCGGCCCGGACGTCGTACGCCAGCATCACGAAGCTGCGGGCGACCAGCACGCCCTGCAGCCGGCGGATGAGCTGGGCCGAGGGGCCGGACTCGCCGGCCGGTTCGCGGCCGATCAGGATCGCGGAGCTGCGCAGCAGCGGCTCGCCCAGGGTGACCAGGCCGGCCTGCCGCAGCGTGGTGCCGGTCTCGACCACGTCGGCGATCAGGTCGGCGACGCCGAGACGCACCGCGTTCTCGACCGCGCCGTCGAGGCGGACCACCTCGGCCTTGAGCTCATGCTCGTCGAGGTAGCGCTGGACCACGCCGGGATACGCGGTGGCGATACGGCGGCCGCCGATCTCGTCCGCGGAGGCCAGCGCGCCGGCCGGGGCGGCCCAGCGGAAAGTGGCCCCGCCGAAACTCAGATCCAGCACCTCGGTGGCGGGGACCCCGGAGTCGACCAGCAGGTCCCGGCCGGTGATACCGAGATCAAGATCACCCGAGCCCACGTACGTGGCGATGTCGCGGGGACGCAGGTAGAAGAACTCGACATTGTTGGCCTCGTCACGGCAGACGAGGTCCTTGGGATCGGTGCGCTGGCGGTAGCCGGCGTCGCGCAGCATCTGGGCGGCCGGAGTGGACAGGGTGCCTTTGTTGGGAATGGCGATGCGCAGCATCGACGTGCTCCTTCGATCGGTCTCGATTGAGGCGGAGGGCACGTCAGAGATGTCGGTACACGTCCTTGAGCTCGAGCCCGGTGGCGATCATCAGGACTTGTGCCTGGTAGAGCAGCTGGGAGATCTCCTCCGCGGCCCGCTCCGGCCCCTCGTGCTCGGCGGCCATCCAGGACTCGGCCGCCTCCTCGACGACCTTTTTCCCGATGAAGTGCACGCCCTTGTCCAGCGCCACGACGGTGGACGAACCGGGGGTCCGCTGCGCCGCCTTCGCCTGCAACTCGGCGAACAACTCTTCGAACGTCTTCACGGGAGACGATTGTGGCAGCTCATCACGGGATGGCGACGGACGACCCCATCGGTTGGGACGTGGCCTAGGCTCGCGGTCATGGTCAGCAGAAACACCGTCGCCGCGCTGAGCAGCGCGGCCGTACTCCTCGCCGCCCTCGCGGGCTGCGCGCCCGCCGACGAGGCGAGCCCCTCGGCCGGCGCGTCGGCCTCCGCCTCCGGCCCCGCCTGCGCCCCCGGTTCACTCAGCACCCGCACCGCCGGCAAGCTCACGATCGGCACCGACAACCCGGCCTACGAGCCGTGGTTCAGCGACAACAAGCCCGCCAACGGCAAGGGCTTCGAGTCCGCGGTCGCGTTCCAGGTCGCCGAGCGCCTGGGCTACAAGGCGCCGGACGTGGTCTGGACGAACGTGACGTTCAACAACGCCATCGCGCCGGGCCCGAAGACGTTCGACTTCGACATCAACCAGTTCTCGATCACGCCGGAGCGGCGCAAGGCGGTCGACTTCTCCTCGCCGTACTACCTGGTCCGGCAGACGGTCATCACCACCAAGGGCTCGAAGATCGCCGGCGTCAAGACGATCGCCGAGCTCAAGGGCGCGAAGCTCGGCGCCCAGGTCGGCACCACCAGCTACCAGGCGATCAACGAGCTGATCAAGCCGACCGCCAAGGTCCAGGTCTACAACAACAACGACGACGCCAAGGCGGCCCTGGAGAACGGCCAGGTCGACGGCATCGTGGTGGACCTGCCGACCGCGTTCTACATGACCGCGGCCGAGCTCGACAACGGTGTGATCGTCGGCCAGTTGCCGCAGGTCGGCGTACCGGAGCAGTTCGGTCTGGTCCTTGATCTCGGCTCGCCGTTGACCACCTGCGTCTCCCAGGCCGTCGACCAGCTGCGGCAGGACGGCACCCTCGCGGTGCTCGAGAAGCAGTGGCTGGCGAGCACGGGCGGGGCCCCCGAGCTCTCGTGAGCACCGAGCTTCATCAGCCGTCCGAGATCCAGCGCGGGCGGATCGCCTACCGGCGACGGCAGACGGTCCGTTCCGTGCTGCTGGCGGCGCTGTCGACCGCGGTCGTCGGCGTGCTGCTCGTGGTCGCGGTCACCGGCGCGCCCGGCTGGGACCGCGTCAAGGTGTCGTTCTTCAGCCCCGAGGTGGCCTGGCGCTGGCTGCCGGAGATCCTCGAGGGCCTCTGGCTCAACCTCCGGTTACTGGTCGTCTGCGCGCTGCTCGCGCTGACGCTCGGGCTGCTGATCGCCACCCTGCGGACCCTGCGAGGCCCGGTCTTCTTTCCGGTACGGGCACTCGCGACCGGCTACACGTACACGTTCCGTGGTCTGCCCCTGATCATCGTCATCTACCTGATGGCCTTCGGCGTCCCCGGCCTGCGGCTGCAGGGCACCCCGGGGGTGCTGGTGCTGGGCGGGGCCGCCCTGGTGATCACGTACGGCGCCTACCTGGCCGAGGTGTTCCGGGCCGGCATCGAGTCGGTCCACCCCAGCCAGCTCGCCGCGGCCCGCTCGCTGGGGCTGACGTACCGGCAGACGATGCGGCACGTGGTGCTGCCCCAGGCGATCCGCCGGGTGGCCCCGCCGCTGCTCAACGACACCGTGGCGCTGCAGAAGGACGTCGGGCTGGTCTCACTGGCGGGCCCGATCGACGCCGTCCGCGCCGCTCAGATCGGGGTCGCGCAGGACGCCAACTACACGCCGTACATCGTGGCGGGGGTGCTGTTCGTGCTGCTCGCCCTGCCGTTGATCGGCGTCACCGACTGGGTCACGCTGCGCGCGGCCCGCCGCCAGTCCGCGGGGGCCTGACCATGCTGCTGTCCTGCGAGCACGTCCGGAAGACCTTCGGTGCGGCCGTGGTGCTCGACGACCTGTCGCTGGAGGTGGACGAGCACCAGGTGGTGGCGCTGATCGGCGCCTCCGGCTCGGGCAAGTCCACGCTGCTGCGCTGCGTCAACCTGCTCACCGACATCGACGACGGCACCATCCGCCTCGACGGCGAGGACATCTCCGATCCCCGGGTGAACGCGGACCGGGTACGACAACGGATCGGCATGGTGTTCCAGTCGTACAACCTGTTCCCGCACATGACGGTGCTGCGCAACATCACGCTGGCCCCCGTACGGGTGCACAAGCGGTCCGCCGCCGAGACCCGGGAGCAGGCCCTGCAGTGGCTGGACCGGGTCGGGCTGGCCGACAAGGCGGACAGCTATCCGGACCGGCTCTCCGGCGGTCAGCAGCAGCGGGTCGCCATCGTCCGGGCCCTGGTCAACAGCCCCCGGCTGCTCCTGCTCGACGAGGTCACCTCGGCGCTGGACCCGGAACTGGTCGGCGAGGTGCTGACGATGATCCGCGGCCTGAAGGACGAGGGCATGACCATGGTGCTGGCCACCCACGAGATGGGCTTCGCCCGGCAGGTGGCCGACCGGGTGGTCTTCCTGGACGGTGGCCGGGTGCTCGAGGCCGGGCCGCCCGAGCAGGTGCTGGGCGACCCCACCGAGGCCCGGACCCGGCAGTTCCTGGCCCGGATCATCGAGGCCGGCCGCCTCTGACCGGCTGCCGGGCGCTGACCCGGCAGCCCACCGGGGCCGGCCGCCGGTCCGGCCGGCGGGCGCCCACCCGAACCACCCAGACCGGCCGGCCGGGTCTGACGGTTCAGCTGGGGCTGAGGACCCTGGTGCCGGGTTCGCGGGCCGGTCGCAGAGCCCCGGCCGCCAGGGCGACCAGCAGCGCCAGCAGCACCGGAATCGACAGCGCCACCGGCAGCCCGAATGCCTCCGCCGCGCCACCGATCAGCACCGGCCCGGCAAAGAAGCCCAGCCAGCCGATGCTCGCCACCCGGGCGATGGCCTGAGCCGGACGCTGCGGGTTGCGGTGACCCGCTGCCGAGAACACCTGCGGGGCGACGCAGGACAGCCCGGCTCCCAGACACCCGAAGCCGATCACCCCCGCCACGGGCTGCCCGACCAGCAACGCGGTGCCCAGACCGACCGCCGCCAGCAGGCCGCAGCCCCGGACCAGCCGGACCGCGCCGAAGCGGGCGGCCAGCCGGTCACCGGTCAGCCGGCCGGCGGTCATGGCGATGAAGAACGCCGCGAACGCCGCAGCCGCGAAGCCTTCCGTGCTGTGCAGGCTGTCCCGCAGATACACCGTGCTCCAGTCGGCCGCGGCCCCCTCGCCGACCAGGGCACACAGAGCCAGCGCGCCCAGCAGGAGCACCCCGGACAGTGGGACCTGGCGCGCCGGGCCGTCGGCCGGGGAGCCCGCGGCCTCGGTCAGCGACGCGGACCATCGGCGCGACCACCAGGCGAGGGCCGCGCCCAGAACAGCCACGACGGCGAAGGTGCCCAGCGGGCTCGCCCCGGCGGCCGCGGTCACGCCGCCCAGGACCGCGCCGAGGAAGCCGCCGATGCTGTAGACGGCGTGGAACGACGACATGATCGGCCGTTCGGCGGCCCGCTCGATCTCCACCCCGCGGGCGTTCATCGCGATGTTCAGCACGCCGTGGACCACGCCGAAGGCGAACAACGCCGCCGTCAGCGTCACCAGCGACGGGGCCACGGCCACCGGCAGCAGGAAGCACCCGTCGACCAGCGCCGCCGGGATCATGATGCGCCGGCTCCCGTACCGGTCGACCAGCCGGCCGGAGAGCTGCATGCCGGTCACGGCGCCGAGGGCCAGCCCGATCAGGGCGATGCTGAGCCGGCCGTCGCTGAGGCCCAGGTGCTGCTTCACCGCCGGGATGCGCGCCGTCCACGTGCCGATCAGCGTGCCGTAGAGCAGGAAGAGCAGCGCGGCGGCGATCCGGCTCCGGCGTAACGTCTGCGGCACAGATACAAGCTAGACGATCTCAGTCCTTGCTGAGCTCGCGGATGGCCAGGACCGCGTCCAGCACCGCGACCGTCGACTGCCAGCCCTTGTCCTCGATCGAGTCCTCCAGGCCGGCCCGGTCCTTGGCCTGGCCCAGGCTCTCCACGGTGAGCACGCCGTGCGCCACCGGGGTCTGCTCGTCCAGCGCCACCCGGGTCAGCCCGGCCGTCACCGCGTCGTTGACGTAGTTGAAGTGCGCGGTCTCCCCGCGGATCACCACGCCCAGCGCGACCACCGCGTCGCAGCGCTTGGCCAGGGCCTGCGCGACGATCGGCAGCTCCACCGAGCCGGCCACCCGGGCCACGACCACGTCCTCCACGCCGCACGCCTTCGCCGCCGCCTGGGCCCGCTCGACCATGTGGTCGACCAGGTCGGCGTGCCAGCGCGAGCCGACGATGCCGAGCTTGAGCCCGGCGGCGTCGACGGTGTGGAGGTGCGGATCCCCGAAACCGGCCATGTGTTGCCCCCTCTTTGCCTGTAGTTTGCTCCGGCCACCGCGACGGCGCCGGAAAATCAGCCAGAGCTGGTCAGCCCAGGGCCTCGAAGAGGTGGCCCATCCGGTCACGCTTGGTCCGCAGGTAGCGCACGTTCTCCGGGTGCGGCCGCACCGGCAGCTCCTCACGGCCGGTGATGGTCAGGCCGTAGCCCTCCAGCCCGGCGCGCTTGGCGGGGTTGTTGGTGAGCAGCCGCATCGAGCGCACCCCCAGGTCGTACAGGATCTGGGCGCCGGTGCCGTAGTCGCGGGCGTCGGCCGGCAGGCCCAGCTCGAGGTTCGCGTCGACGGTGTCCAGGCCGCGGTCCTGCAACTGGTACGCCTGCAGCTTGTGCAGCAGCCCGATGCCCCGCCCCTCGTGGCCGCGCATGTAGAGCACCACCCCGCGCCCGGCCTCGGCGACCCGGTCCAGGGCGGCGTCGAGCTGCGGCCCGCAGTCGCAGCGCACCGAGCCGAAGACGTCCCCGGTCAGGCACTCGGAGTGCACCCGGACCAGCACGTCCTCGCCGTCGCCGAGGTCACCGAAGACCAGCGCGACGTGCTCAGCACCGGCCACGTCGGTGCGGTAGCCGACCGCGGTGAACTCGCCGTGCTCGGTCGGCAGCCGGGTCTCGACGACCCGCTCGACCAGGGTCTCGTGCCGGCGCCGGTACGCGATCAGGTCGGCGATGCTGATCAGCGCCAGGTCGTGCTCGGCCGCGAACCTCTCCAGGTCGGGCATCCGCATCATGGTGCCGTCGTCGTTGATCATCTCGCAGAGCACGCCGGCGGGACGCAGCCCGGCCAGCACGGACAGGTCGATCGCGGCCTCGGTGTGGCCCGGCCGGCGCAGCACGCCACCGGCCTTGGCCCGCAGCGGCACGACGTGACCCGGCCGGGACAGGTCGGTGGGCTGGGTGTCCGCGGACCCGAGCAGCCGGATGGTGTGGGCGCGGTCGGCGGCCGAGATGCCGGTGCTGATGCCCTCCCGGGCGTCGACGGTCACCGCGTACGCGGTCCCGCGCCGGTCCTGGTTGGTGTGGAACATCGGCGGCAGGTCGAGCCGGTCGGCCTCCTCCTCGGGCAGCGGTACGCAGATGTAGCCCGAGGTGTAGCGGACCATGAACGCGACCAGCTCCGGGGTGGCGTGCTCGGCCGCGAAGATGAGGTCGCCCTCGTTCTCGCGGTCCTCGTCGTCGACCACGATGACCGGGCGCCCGGCCGCGATGTCCTTGATCGCCCGTTCGATGTCGGTGCTCATGGCTGCGCCTCCTTCTGTCATGCCCTCCTGGCCCTCACCGTCACGGCCGTCGGCCGCAACCGCCGGGCGGCGTTCGGTGCAGTCGGTCATGACCGCTCTCCCAGCATCTTCTCGACGTACTTGGCGATGACGTCGACCTCGAGGTTGACCGGGTCGCCGACGGACTTGGCCCCCAGCACGGTGAGCTTGAGCGTGGTCGGGATCAGCCCGACGTCGAAGGTGTCCGCGGTGACCGCCATGACGGTCAGCGACACCCCGTCCACGGTGATCGAGCCCTTCTCGACCACGTACCGCGAGAGCTCGCTCGGCAGCGAGAAGCGCAGCACCTCCCACTCGTCGGCGGGCTCGCGCGCCACGATTCGGCCCACACCGTCGACGTGGCCCTGCACGAGGTGCCCGCCGAGGCGGGAGCCGACGGTCGCGGCGCGTTCCAGGTTGACCTGGCTGCCCGCGGTCAGCACGCCGAGCGACGAGCGGCGCAGGCTCTCGCCCATGACATCGGCCGTGAAGACGCCGTCGACGTTGTCGATGACGGTCAGGCAGACGCCGTTGACCGAGATCGAGTCGCCGTGCCGAGCGTCCGAGGTGACGACGGGACCGCGTACGGCGAGCACCGCCGAGTCGCCTCCCGCGTCGGTGAGGTAGACGACCTCACCCAGTTCCTCGACGATTCCGGTGAACATCAGGCCTCCTTGGCTCGGAGCGATGCGGTGAAGCGCAGGTCGGATCCGACCCGCGCGATGTCGACGAGGTCCAGCTCGATGGCCTCGGCGATGGTGGTGACGCCCGCGCCGACCAGGGACGGCTGGCCGGCGCCGAGCATCTTGGGAGCGATGTAGCCGACGACCTTGTCGACCAGGCCGGCCGCCAGGAAGCCGCCGGCCAGGGTGGGGCCGCCCTCCAGCAGCACGGCGCGCACGCCGCGGGCGTACAGCTCGGTGAGCAGGGCGGCCAGGTCGACCCGGCCGTCCGGGCCGGTGCCGACCTCGGCCGCCGTCGCGATCCAGGTGGGTGCGGCCTGGTCACGGATGCGGGCGGTGGCCGGGGTACGCCCGGACGAGTCCACCACGACCCGCCAGGGCTGCTTGATGGCCAGGCTGCCGTCGCGCAGGTCACGAACGGTGAGCTGGGGATCGTCGGCGATGATGGTGCCGACCCCGGCGACGATCGCGTCGACCGTGCTGCGCAGCTTGTGCACATCGCTGCGGGCGGGCGCGGAGGTGATCCACTGGCTGGTGCCGTCCGCCGCGGCGGAACGCCCGTCCAGGGTCGCCGCGTACTTCCAGGTCACGTAGGGCCGGCCGCGGCGTACGGCGGTCAGCCAGGCGACGTTGCCCTCCTCGGCCGGCGCGCGTCCCACGCCGGTCTCGACCCGGACCCCGGCGTCGCGCAGGGTCGCCGCTCCGCCGGCCGCCACGGGCGTGGGGTCGTCGACGGCGATGACCACCCGGACGATCCCGGCGTTGATCAGGGCCTGGGCGCAGGGGCCGGTGCGGCCGGTGTGGTTGCAGGGCTCGAGAGTGACGACAGCCGTCCCGCCGCGGGCGCGCTCACCGGCCTGGGCCAGGGCGACGATCTCGGCGTGCGGTCCGCCCGCGTACGCGTGGAAGCCCTCCCCGACGACCTCGCCCTCCGCACTGAGCAGCACGCAGCCGACCACCGGGTTGGGGCTGGTCGTGCCGAGGCCGCGGGCGGCGAGCGCGATCGCCCGGCCCATTGCCTCGTCGTCGGTGACCATCTGCGTTCCCTCTCCATGCGCGGTGCGGTCACGCGCCGAACAGAGAGGGAGCAGACAAGCAGAAACAGGACATGAGGGGACGCTTCGCGCCGCCCCGGCGAGGGCACGCCGCGACGAGCCCTCATCCTGCTCCCGCGCGCTGTCTCCCATCCGGACTGTCTGAGCAGTCGGCCCGAGGCCGTCCGCTCAACCGTCGGCTCTGGAGTCTCACCAGATCCACCGTCCGTCTTGGTATCGACGTCCGGGTCGCGGGCTCAGCCCTGCCGGAGCAGGGCATCACCGCCGGTTCGGAATTTCACCGAGTCCCGCCAGCGCGTGGTGGGTCACCCATGAGTCTTGCACGCGAATCGCGGGTTGCCACCTCGGGCGCGATCCACATCACAACACGATGCCCGACGACGGGTCCTCCGGGTCCTCGGAGTCCGCGCGGCGGCGGTCGATCGCCACGAACGAGCCGGGCTGGCTCTTGGCCACCTTCTTCATCTCCGAGGCCACCGCGACCACCTCGCGCGGGTCGCTGAACCGGCGCCCCTCGGCGGTGCCCTGGGCCACGCCGATGCTCAAGGTGACCAGGTGGGCCCGCTGCTTGTTGCCGCGCCGGTCCGGCACCTCGATGAAGCCGCGCGCCGCGTCCTCGGCGTCGTAGAGCTGGTCGGCCAGCTTCTCGTAGTCGGTTACCGTGCGCTTGGTCAGCGGCAGCACCTGCTCGGGCGTGCAGATGAAGACGAAGTCGTCACCGCCGATGTGACCCAGGAAGATCGGCGGGCGCCCCGTGGCGGCCACCGCCCGGTGCAGGCAGCCGGCCAGCGCGGTGATGAACTCGTCGCCGCGGTCGAAGCCGTACACGTCGTTGACGCTCTTGAACCGGTCGATGTCGATGTAGCCGACGGCGAAGTCCTTGCCGCTGCGCATCCGGTCCGCGATCTCCCGGCGTACCCGGGCGTTGCCGGGCAGGCCGGTCAGCGGCGAGACCTCGCGGAACTCCTTGTTACGGCGCAACGTCGAGGACACCCGGGCGATCAGCTCGGCGGTGTCGAACGGCTTGACCAGGTAGTCGTCCACGCCGGCGGTGAGGCCGACCACCTTGTCGACGCTCATCCCCTTGGCGGTGAGCATGATCACCGGCAGCGCCGAGGTCAGGGGCTCGGCGCGCAGCCGCCGGGTCAGTTCGACGCCGTTCATGTGCGGCATCATCCAGTCGACCACGGCCAGGTCGGGGCGGCGGGTCTCCATGATGTCGAGGGCCTGCAGGCCGTCGCGGGCCCGCATCACCTCGAAGCCGTGCACCTTGAGGTTGAACGCGACGAAGCTGGCGATGTCCTCGTCGTCGTCGACCACCAGGATCAGGTCGGGCCGTTCCTCCGGCTCGGCGGCACTGGCGTCGACCTTGTGCCGGACCACCCCGGTGCTCATGCGTGCACCATCGAACGCTCGGCCAGGGCGCGCAGCTTGCGACAGGCCTCGGCGGGGTCCTCGGCGCCGTACACCGCGGTGCCCGCCACGAACGCGTCGGCCCCGGCCTCGGCGGCCTGCTCGATGGTGTCGGCGGCGATGCCACCGTCGACCTCCAGGCGTACCTCGAGGTTCTTGGCCTTGATCCGGCGGCGCACGTCACGCACCTTCTCCAGCATCTCGGGCATGAACTTCTGCCCGCCGAACCCGGCCTTGATCGTCATGATCAGCACCGTGTCCACATAGGGAATGAGCTCGAGATAGGGCTCGACGGGCGTGTCACGGTCGATGGCCAGGCCCGCCTTGGCGCCCGCCGCACGCAGGGTCTTGGCCAGGGCCACGGGGTTCTCGCAGGCCTCGGCGTGGAACGTCACGTTGTATGCCCCCGCTTCCGCGTAACCGGGAGCCCAGCGCTCTGGATCCGTGATCATCAGATGCACGTCGAACGGGATCGCGGTCGCCTTGCGCAGGCTCTGCACGACCGGCAGACCGATGGTCAGATTCGGGACGAAATGGTTGTCCATGACGTCCACGTGCACCCAGTCGGCGGCGCCCTCGATGTCGTGCACCGCGGTGGCGAGGTGCGCGAAGTCCGCGGCCAGGATGCTGGGGGCGATGATCGGCGATGACTCCACCGGTGAAGTGTATGGCCTGTTTGCCGTCACCCGGGATACTCCTGGGGACTGCCTTCAGCCCGGTCCCGGAGGGTTCTATGCGACGCACGGCGGTGCTGCTGGCGGTGCTGCTCACCGCCGGTTGCTCCGGCGCGCCACCGGACGGCACCGACGGCGACCTGACCGACGACTGGCGGCTGCCCTCGTCCCCGGCTCCCTTCCGGCCCGCCAACGGCCAGTGCCACGAGATGCTGGCCGCGACCGCGGCCCTGGACGACTACCGGCCGGTGGACTGCGCCGAGCTGCATGTCTCGGAGACCTTCCACGTCGGCACCGCGGCGGACGCCGACGTGGTCCCGGCCGCCGGCACAGCGGGCGCCCGGGCCGCGTTCCAGGAATGCTCGTCCCAGGCGGCCGGCTTCCTCGGCGGCCCGTGGCGCACCGCCCGGGTGGCCGTGCAGGTGGTCTGGCCGACCAAGGCAGCCTGGTCGGGCGGCGCCCGCTGGTTCCGCTGCGACGTCACGACCGCCGACCTCGACGGGCAGAGCCGGACCAGCCGCACCGGCAGCCTGGCCGGGGAGCTGGCCGGTGCGTCACCGCTGAAGCTGGGCTGCTTCAACCCGACGGTCGACGGCGAGACGGTGACGACGATGCGGCCGGCGCCGTGCGACGAGCCGCACCGCGCGGAGTTCGCCGGGCTGTGGAAAGCGCCGGAGATCACCTACGCGGCGCTGGAGTCCGGCGTCGAGCGCAGCGCGGCGGGTTGCCGCAGCGTGATCGCCACGTTCGCGAAGCTGCCGGACGACTCGGACATGCAGTTCCGCACCGGCTGGATCTCCTACAACCCGACGCGCACCGAATGGCTGTCCGGCGAGCGCCGGGTGCGCTGCTTCGTGTACTTCGCCAAACGGACCTTCACCCGCTCGCTGAAGGGTGCGGGCCCCTCGGTGCTGCCCGTCGACTGATGGCGTTACAGCTTGCCCTCGCGCTGCCGCTCCCGGATCCGCGCCCGGAAGGCCGCACTGTCGTTGGCCCGCGGGAAGGGCGCGTCCGGCACCGGGACACCGAGGAAGTCGCAGAGCGGCGGCCAGCCCTGCGAGACCTCGAACTCCAGCAGCCGGTCCGCCGGGACCGCGCGGCGCACCGCCTCGTTGTGCTCGGTGAAGACCCGCACGGCGTGCTCCCGGTCGGCGAAGCGGCCGCCGAAGGTGCCCTCCCAGATGAGCGCCCGCAGCATGGCCAGGCCCGCGGCCACGGAGTCGTCGCCCCCGCGCGGCGCGTTCTGCGCCGCCTGGAAGATCGTGCCGTGCGCGCTGTCGTACCACTTCTGCGGATCGCGGACCGTCAGCACCACCTTGGCCTCCGGATGCTTCTCGGTCAGCTCCCGCCAGAAGTAGGTGCCCGGCCAGTCCACCGTGGAGCGGTGACCCTCCAGCGCCTTGTCGAGACTGGAGAGGTCACCCTCGGCGGCCCGGGCGAACAGAGTCGCCCGCTCGGGATCGTCGAGCAGTGGCACCATGTGCATGCACGGCCCCCGGCCCAGCATCTCGAGCGCGATCTTCAGGCTGAGTGTGCCGGTACGGCCGAAACCTGCCCCGATGACATCCATGTCCATCTTTATACCGGACTTTGTTGACCGGGACAGTGCAGAAGGCGCTCAGCTGGTGCGACGCAGCACCGCCAGGAACATCGCGTCGGTGCCGTGCCGGTGCGGCCACAACTGCACCGTCGGCCCCGGGCCCAGCTTGGGCATGCCCGGCGGCAGCAGCGGGCGCGCGTCCACGAAGTCGACCTCCACGCCGCTGCGGCGGGCGCCCTCGGTGACGGTCACCTGCGTCTCCACCATGTGCGGTGAGCAGGTCACATAGGCGACCACGCCACCGGGACGCACGGCCCGCAGCGCGGCCACGAGCAGCTCCCGCTGCAGGCGGGTCAGCGGCGGCAGATCGGCCGGGGTACGCCGCCAGCGCGACTCCGGACGCCGCCGCAGCGAACCCAGCCCGGTGCAGGGCGCGTCGACCAGCACCCGGTCGAAGCCCTCCTCGGGCAGGTCGGGGTCGCGCCCGACCGTACGGCCGTCGGTCGGCAGCACTGTGACCGGCAGCCCGGCCGTGGCCTGCTCGACCAGCCGGGCCCGGTGGTCGGCGACCTCGACGGCGGTGACCTCGGCGCCGCGCTGCGCGGCGATCGAGCCGAGCAGCCCGGCCTTGCCGCCCGGACCCGCGCACAGGTCAAGCCAGCGGTTGTCCTGGCCCTCGATCGGCGCGGCCAGCAGCGCGGCCGCCACCAGCTGCGAACCCTCGTCCTGCACGTGGGCGCGGCCGTCGCGGATGGCGGCCAGCTCGCTCGGCGAACCCCCGTTGAGGTAGACCGCGTACGGCGAGAACGCGCCCGGCACGCCCTCGACCTCGTCGGCCAGCTCGACGGCGTCGGCCCGGCCCGGCCGCGCGCACAGGTGCACGGTCGGCGGCTGGTTGTCCTCGATCAGCAGCCGGGCGGTGTCCTCCAGGTCACCACCGAGCGCCTCGGCGAACGACCGGATGATCCACTCCGGGTGGTTGTGCACGACCGCGAGGTTGCCGACCGGGTTCTCCGCGTAGTCCGGGGCCAGCTTGGTCAGCCACTCCTCCAGACCGGTGTCCGAGATGGTGCGCATGACCGCGTTGGCGAAGCCGTGGGCGGCCGGCGCGACCGCGCGGACCAGGTCGACGGTCTGGTTCACCGCGGCGTGCGCCGGCACCCGGGTGAAGAGCAACTGGTACGCACCCAGGCGCAACGCGTCGCGAGCAGGCGGATCGATGCGCGACACGTCACGGCCGGCCGCGTCCGCGATGATCAGGTCCAGGGTGCCCACGGCGCGCAGGGTGCCGTAGGTCAGCTCGGTCGCGAACGCCGCGTCCCGGCCGTGCAGCCGCATGTCCCGCAGGATCTGGGCCAGCACCAGGTTCGCGTACGCGTCGTCACGGTGCACGGCCGCGATGGCCTCGTACGCTGCCTGCCGGGCCGGGTCCGACGGCGGACGACCCGCTCGCGGAGCCCGCCCGGAACGGCTGTCGCGGCTCTGGTCCCGGCCCTGCCCGGGGCCGCCGGGGCGGCGCGGGCCGGCGTTGTGCGGCCGGTCGGCACTGTGCCGGCGCTGCTCCTGCGGCCGATCGGCGCGACGGTCTTCAGTCATGAGAGGGTCTCCCCTGGGTTGAGGCGCAGGCCACGCGCCCAGTCGGAGGCCGACATCGGCTTCTTTCCGGCCGCCCGGACCTCGCCCAGGATCACCGGGGTGGTCGCCGTGCCCACCAGCACCTGGGTGCGCTCGACGAGCAGCTCCCCCGGGGCCAGGGCGGCGGCGTTGGCGACCGGGCGCACCGGCCCGAGCTTGAGCCGCTCGTCGCGCAGGGTGGTCCAGGCGCCCGGCGCCGGGGTGCAGGCGCGGATGCGCCGGTCGACGGCGAACGCCGGGTCGTTCCAGCGGACCCGGGCGTCCTCGACGGTGATCTTCGGGGCCATCGACACGCCGTCGGCGGGCTGCGGGTGCGCCCGGGCGGTGCCGGCCTCGATCGCGTCCAGGACGGCGACCAGCAGGCCGGCGCCCTCGGTGGCCAGCCGGGTGAGCAGGTCACCGGAGGTGTCGGTGGGCCGGATCTGCTCGGTCAGCGTGCCGTAGACCGGGCCGGTGTCCATCCCGGCCTCCAGCTCGAACACGCTCGCGCCGGTGACCTCGTCGCCGTGCAGGACGGCGTGCTGCACCGGCGCCGCGCCCCGCCAGGCGGGCAGCAGCGAGAAGTGCAGATTGACCCAGCCGTGCTTGGGGATCTCCAGGGCGCTGGGCGGCACCAGCGCGCCGTACGCGACCACCGGCACGCAGTCCGGGGCGAGCTCGCGCAGCCGCTCCAGGAACTCCGGCTCGCGGGGGCGTTGCGGGGTGAGCACCTCGATGCCACGCTCGTCGGCCCAGGCACCGGCCGGTGAGCGCACCAGGCGGCGGCCGCGGCCGGCCGGGGCGTCGGGACGGGTGACGACGGCGACGATCTCGTGGCCGGAGGCGGCCAGGGCGTCGAGCGACGGCAGGGTCACCTCAGGGGTGCCGGCGAAGATCAGGCGCACCGGGTCACCGCCCCAGGCCGAAGATGCCGTGCGGGTTGACCTTGACCTTCGGCGGGGCGCCGGCGTCGTACCACTCGGCGGCACGGATCTGCTTCATCGCGTCCTTACGTGCGGCGGCGTCCAGCCGGTCCAGGAAGAGCACCCCGTCGAGGTGGTCGGTCTCGTGCTGCACGCAGCGCGCCATCAGGCCGGTGCCGACCAGCTGCAGCGGGTCACCGTTCTCGGTGAAGCCCTGCGCGACGACGTGCTGGCGGCGCTTGGTGTCGACGTACACGCCCGGGATGGACAGGCAGCCCTCCGGACCGTCCTGCTCCTCGTCATCGGGGAACGACAGCACCGGGTTGACGATGTGGCCGGTCACGTCGTCGACGTGGAAGGTGAACACCCGCAGACCCACGCCGAGCTGGGGTGCGGCCAGTCCGGCGCCGCCCTCGTCCTGCATCGTCTCGGTGAGGTCCCGGACGAGCCGGCGCAGTTCCTTGTCGAAGTCGACCACGGCGTCGGCCGGCGTACGCAGCACCGGGTCGCCGAACAGACGGATGGGCTGGACGGTCACGCGGGTGCCACTCCTGACTGCTCACAAGAATTGCTGATCGCACCTAGTCTACGGACGCACCCGCCACCACTGTGCGGGGCCGCTTCACGCCGCCGTCGATCACGGTTCATCCGGGCTCTCTACCGTCCCGCCTCATGCGACTCAACGTTTCCCGGGCGGCCGGCGCCGCCCTGCTCGCCCTCTCGCTCGGCCTGGTGGCCGCGCCCTCCGCGGCGTACTCGGCCGCCGCGCCGACCCTGACCGGCTTCGCGTCCCTGCCGGCCCTGACGTTCGTGCCGGGCAGCGAGCCGTCCGGGGCGGCCCTGGGTACGGCCCCGGTGAACGGCATTGCGGCGCCCTGGGCCGACCAGCCGGTGCAGGGCTTCTCCGGGGTGCTACCCAACGGCGACGGCACCTACGACGTGCTCTCCGACAACGGCTTCGGCACCAAGGCGAACAGCGCCGACTTCCTGCTGCGCATCCAGCGGATCGGCCCGGTCCCGGCCACCGGGGCGGTCGACGTGCTCGGCGGCATCAACCTGACCGATCCCCAGGCCAAGGTCCCGTTCCCACTGGTACGGCCGGACCGCGTCCTGACCGGCGCGGACTTCGACGTCGAGTCGATCGTGCGCGACCCGGACGGCTCCCTGTGGATCGGCGACGAGTTCGGCCCGTGGCTGCTGCACTTCGACCGCGGCGGGCGGCTGCTGAGCGCGCCGATCGCGCTCCCGGGCGTACGCGCCCCGGAGAACGCGGCCGGCGACCCGAACCTGGGCAGCAGCAAGGGCTTCGAGGGCCTGGCCCACTCCCCCGACGGGCGCTACCTGTACCCGCTGCTGGAAGGCACGGTGACCGGTGACACGGCCGGTGACCTGCGCTTCAACGAGTTCGACGTGCGGCGCGGCAGCTACACCGGCAAGCGCTGGACGTACCGCCTGGAGTCACCGTCCCACGCGATCGGCGACGCCGTCCCGGTCGACGCGAACCGCTTCCTGGTGATCGAACGCGACGGCGCCCAGGGCGACGCGGCCGCGGTGAAGCGGATCTACCTGGCCGACCGCCGCGACCGCGACCACGACGGCGTGATGGACAAGTCCCTGGTGGTGGACCTGCTGCGGATCGCGAACCCGCGCGGAGTGGGCGGCTTCGGCAAGACCTTCCGCTTCCCGTTCCAGACGATCGAGGACGTCGCGGTGCTGGACGGCCGGACGCTGGCGGTGCTCAACGACAACAACTTCCCGGGCTCGGCGGGCCGCACGCCGGGCGTGGCGGACAACAACGAGTTCATCACCGTACGGCTGCCGTCGTCCCTGCACCCGGACCCGCGCGTCCTGCCGTGACGCGAACGGATTGACCGCACTGGCAATCTGGGCGCCATGACGATCGAGATCAGGGTGCTCGCGCCCGCGGACATCGACGCCGTTGTCGGGCTGTCGCTGCGGGCGTGGGCGCCCGTCTTCGCGTCCTTCGAGACTGTGCTGGGCGAGGACATCTACCGCCGGATCTACCCGGACTGGCTGTCGTCTCAGGCCCGGGACGTGACGACGGTGTGCACCGAACACGCCCGGACCACGTGGGTGGCCACGGTCGGCGACGAGCCGGTCGGCTTCGTGGCCCTGGTGCTGAACGACGCGGACCGCAGCAGCGAGATCGAGATGCTGGCGGTCGACCCGGCGCACCAGCGCAAGGGCATCGCGGACGCGCTGATCTCGTACGCCGTGGAGCAGGCGCGGGCGGCGGGAGCGCAGCTGGTGGCGATCGGCACCGGCGGCGACCCGGGCCACGCACCGGCCCGCCGCGCGTACGAGAAGGCCGGCTTCACCGCGCTGCCCCAGGTCAGGTACTACCGGGCGCTCTGACGGCGGCGGGGTTACGGTCGGCGGATGACGTGGTCGACGTACGGATCGTTCCTGATCTTCGCGATCGTGCTCGTCCTGGTCCCGGGCCCGGACTTCGCGGTGATCACCAAGAACACCCTGGCCGGCGGGCGCCGCCGGGGCTCGTGGAGCGCGGCCGGGGTGGCCGGCTCCAACGCGGTGCAGGGCCTGGCCGCGGCGGCGGGATTGGGGGCCCTCGTGACCCGGGCGCAGCCGGTGTTCCAGGCGATCAAGTGGGCGGGCATCGCGTACCTGGCGTACCTGGGCATCCAGGCGCTGCGGTCGGCGCTGGCCGGCCACTATGCCGAAGCCGGAGGCGAGGCCTCGGGGGCGGGGTGGCGGCAGGGGTTCCTGTCCAACATCACCAACCCGAAGGTGCTGGTCTTCTACCTGGCGGTGCTGCCGCAGTTCCTGGGGCCGGACGCGCCGCTGGGCGCGCTGCTCGCGCTGGCGCTGAGCCATGCCGTGCTGTCGTTGCTGTACCTGCTGGTGGTGGTGGCCGGGCTGGCCCGGGCTCGGCGGGTGCTGGAGCGGCGGCGCGTCCGGCGCATGCTCGACGCGGCGACGGGGGCGGCGCTGCTCGGCTTCAGCGCCAAGCTGGCCACGGAGTGAGCCGGCGGTCCTCCCGGCCGGGCCGGCCCGGGACGGACTCGCCCGGACCCTGAGCCACCCGCCGGGTCAGAGGAGCTCGGCGGGGTCGATCTGGATGCGGATCGGCACATTGGACTTCTTCACACTGCGGACCGCCGCCGCCTCGTGCAGGGCTCGGGCCAGCGCCCCCGCGCGACCGCGGGAGACGCGGAGCAGCATGCGTTCCTGGTCGTCAGCCGCCGGCACCGGACCGAGGAGCTCGACATCGTCGGGCAGGCGCGCCGCGTCCAGGAACTCGGCCACCGCCTCGGCCTTGCCGGTCACGCTGGCCATCCGGGCCGCCGGCGGGAAGCCCAGCTCCCGGCGTTCGGCGAGCTCACGGGCCGCGAACCAGCCCGGGTCCCAGCGCAGCAACGCCTGCACCGGGGCCAGCGAACCGTCGGCCACGACCACCACCCGGCCACCCTCCGGACCCGGGCGGGCCAGCGCGGCGGCGGACAGCCAGCGCCGCATGGTCTCCTCGGCCGCCCGCAGATCCGCCCGGGACAGCAACGCCCACGTGTCCAGCAGCAACACCGCGCCGTAGCCACCCTCGGCCACGGGCTCCGCTCCCGGCGTGGCGACGACGACGGCGGCCGTTCCGGGAACGGTGGTGAGGATCTCGTCCCGGCCGGAGGTGCGCACCGGGAACCCCGGGAAGGCCCGGCCGAGCTCCTCCGCCGTACGCCGCGCACCGGTCACCGAGGCCCGCAGCCGCCGCCCGCCACAGGCCGGGCAGGCGTAATCGGCCGCGGCCCGGCCACACCAGTGACAGGCCGGCACGTCCCGCGAACCGGCCAGCCCGAGCGGGCCGGAGCAGTGCGGGCACCGGGCCGGGGTCCGGCACTCGGCGCAGGCGGTGGACGGAAGGTAACCCCGCCGCGGCACCTGCACCAGAACCGGCATGCCGGCCTGCAACGCACCGCGGGCGGCCTGCCAGGCCAGACTGGGCAGCCGCGCGGTCACCGCACCCGGATCCCGCGCCAGCTGCGGGTCGTCACCGGTCGGCGCGATGGCCGGGCTGCGCGCCCGCAACGTGCCCCGATCGGCGGCGATCTCCTTGGCCCACCCGGTCTCCAGCAGCAGCTGCGCCTCACCCGTGCGAGCGAACCCCCCGACCAGCGCGGCGCAGTCAGCGAGCTGCGCGCGGGTGAGCAGAACATCGCGGGCATGCGGGTACGGCGCCCGCGGCTCGGCATGCAGGTCATCCCCGTCGTCCCAGATGACCACCAGCCCGAGGTCAGCGACGGGCGCGAACATGGCTGCCCGCGTCCCGGCCACCACCGGCACCCGATGCCGGCTGGCGGCGAGAAACCTCCGGTACCGCTCCGCCGGGCCGGCCGCGGCATTGAGGGCGACATGCCGCCCCTCGCCCAGCACCACGGTCAGAGCCTGATCGAGCCGCTCCAGATCCCGCGCGTCCGGCACCACGATGACCACACCCCGGCCACCCCGCACCACAACGCCGGCAGCCTCAGCGATGCGCGCGGGCCAGTCCTCCCCGGGCAGCGCGGACCACACCGCCCGGGCGGGTCGCCCCTGCTCCAAGGCGTGCAGGTAGGCCCCGCCGGTGGGATAAATCCCCCATCCGTGCGGGACTGCCTCCAGCCGGCTTTCGTCGCGCGCCGCGACGGGGCCGAGATCGCTCCCGCTGCCGGCTGGCGTCGCCTCTGCGGGACCCGGGTCGCCGTCGGCATCAGCGCCGTCCCGCCGCCGGTCATCAGCCACACCCGGACCAGCCGGCGTTCCGCGGATCGGGCCCGGTCCGTCGTCAAGGGCCGTGGCCGGATGGATCTCGGCTCCGACCTGGGACTGCACCACATCCGGCTGGGCCGCCGACACAGCCGATGAATCGGACGTCGCGGGAGGGCCGGCAGCGCCAACGCCCCCCGCCTGGGAAGACGCTGCTGCTGAGCCGGGCGGTGGATCCGCAGGAGGCGGGGTCGCCTGCGCCTCCGCGCGAGCGTGCCGAGGCGGCACAGCCAACCGCAGCACATCCGAGAGATTGCCGGCGTACCGGTCTGCGACAGCGCGGGCCAGCCGCGCCACCTCCGGGTCCAGCACGCGCTCCGGCGAGACCACTTTGTCCAGGTAGGCCAGCTTGCCGCCGTGCGGGCTGGTCTCGGCCCGTTCCAGCAGGAAGCCGTTCACCAGCTGCCCGGCGAAGCGGACCTTGACCCGCACGCCCGGCTGGGCAGCCTCGTCGTCGGCCGCGGACACCAGGTAGTCGAACGGACGGTCGAGATGGGCCAGCGGCACTTCGACGCTCACCCGGGCGACCGGAAGCCGGGGCGCCGGCTCCCGGTCGGGTTTCGCTCTGGCCGCCTTCACCCGCCCATTCTGGCCCGGGGGTACGACATCCTGCGGCGCAAACAGCACGGGTGCCTCGACCGGAGTCGAGGCACCCGTTCCTGGCGTCACCAAGCTCAGGCCGCGGCGGACTTCAGGTCCTGGGCGCGGTCGGTGTTCTCCCACAGCAGCTCGGGCAGTTCCCGGCCGAAGTGGCCGTACGCCGCGGTCCGCTGGTAGATCGGGCGCAGCAGGTCCAGGTCGCGGATGATCGCGGCCGGGCGCAGGTCGAACACCTCGTTGATGGCCTTCTCGATCCGCTCCACCGGCACGTTCTCCGTGCCGAAGGTCTCGACGAACAGGCTCACCGGGTGGGCCTTGCCGATCGCGTACGCGACCTGCGTCTCGCACCGCTCGGCCAGGCCGGCGGCGACCACGTTCTTGGCCACCCAGCGCATCGCGTACGCCGCCGAGCGGTCCACCTTGGACGGGTCCTTGCCCGAGAAAGCACCACCGCCGTGCCGCGCGTAACCACCGTACGTGTCAACGATGATCTTGCGGCCGGTCAGGCCGGCGTCGCCCATCGGGCCGCCGATCTCGAAGCGACCGGTCGGGTTGACCAGCAGGCGGTAGTCCGCCACGTCCAGGCCCAGGCCTTCGAGCTCCGGGGCGATGACGTGCTCACGGACGTCGGGGGTCAGCAGCGACTCCAGCGAGATGTCCGCCGCGTGCTGCGACGACACCACGACCGTGTTCAGGCGCACCGGGCGCAGGCCGTCGTACTCGATGGTGACCTGGGTCTTGCCGTCCGGGCGCAGGTACGGAATCGTGCCGTCCTTGCGGGCGCTCGACAGCCGCCGGGCCAGCCGGTGGGCCAGCGCGATCGGCAGCGGCATCAGCTCCGGGGTCTCGGAGCAGGCGAAGCCGAACATCATGCCCTGGTCGCCCGCACCCTGGGCGTCGAGCGCGTGCTCGGAGTTGCCCTCACGCAGCTCGACCGCGCTGTCCACACCCTGGGCGATGTCCGGCGACTGCGAGCCGATCGACACGCTGACGCCACAGGACGCGCCGTCGAAGCCCTTCTTGGACGAGTCGTAGCCGATGCCCAGGATCGTCTCGCGCACGATGCTCGGGATGTCCGCGTACGCCTTGGTGGTCACCTCGCCGGCCACGTGAACCTGGCCGGTCGTGATCAGGGTCTCCACCGCGACGCGGCTGCGGGGGTCCTGCGACAGCAGGGCGTCGAGAATACCGTCGCTGATCTGGTCAGCGATCTTGTCCGGGTGGCCTTCCGTGACCGACTCGGAGGTGAACAGGCGGCGTGCCACGGTGCTCCTCAGATTTGTCGAAGGTTCGTTCCGCGGCAGTGTAGTCACCGCCGCTTGAGAGCCGCTGGGGCGGCCTCAGCGTGTCCCAGGCGCGCCGACCTGCGGATCAAGGCGCTCGGCGACCTGATCCCATATCGCATCGGCCACATCGTCTTTCGGGAGTTCCCCGAGCTCGGTGGTGCTCCCGTCGGCGCCCAGGATCGTGACCGTGTTGTTGTCCGAGCCGAACACGAGGTCGACGCCCACCTCGTTGACGACGATGAGGTCGGCGCGTTTCCGGACCAGTTTGCCGCGGGCGTTCTCCAGCGCGTCGTGGGTCTCCGCTGCGAAGGCCACGAGCAGCTGACCAGGGCGTTTGGCCGCGCCGAGCTCGGCCGCGATGTCCGGGTTGGTGACCAGTTCGAGGGTGGGCGCCGTACCCTCGTCGCTTTTCTTGATCTTCTGGCCGGCGACCGTGGCCGGCCGGAAGTCGGCCGGGGCCGCCGCCATGACCACCACGTCGGCGGCCGCGGCCGCCTCGACCGTGGCCTTGCGCAGCTCCTCGGTCGTGCCGACGCGCACCACGTCGGCGCCGGCCGGATCGTCCAGAGTGACGTTCGCCGCAATCAGCGTGACGCGCGCGCCGCGGGCGACCGCCGCGCGGGCCAGGGCGTATCCCTGCTTGCCCGACGATCGGTTGCCCAGGAACCGGACCGGGTCCAGCGGCTCGCGGGTGCCACCTGCGGTGACGACCATCCGGCGGCCGGCCAGGTCGGTCTCCGCGGCCGTCCCGCGACGCAGCACCCGCAGGGCGGTGGCGAAGATCTGGGCCGGGTCCGGCAGCCGGCCCTTGCCGGTGTCCGCGCCTGTGAGCCGCCCCACAGCCGGCTCGATGACGATCGCGCCGCGGGACCGCAGGGTCGCGACGTTGGCCCGGGTGGCGGGGTTCTCCCACATCTCGGTGTGCATCGCCGGGGCGTAGACCACCGGGCACGTGGCGGTGAGCAGGGTGTTGGTCAGCAGGTCGTCGGCGATGCCGTGGGCCGCCTTGGCGAGCATGTCGGCGGTCGCGGGCGCGACCACGACGAGCTCGGCGTGCCGGCCGATGCGCACGTGCGGCACCTCGTGCACGTCGTCCCACACCTCGGTGGTCACCGGGCGGCCGGACAACGCGGCCCAGGTGGGCGCGCCGACGAACCGCAGCGCGGACGCGGTGGGCACGACGCGCACGCCGTGCCCCGACTCGGTGAACAGCCGCAGCAGCTCACACGCCTTGTACGCGGCGATCCCGCCGCACACCCCGAGCACGATCTCCGGCATCGGCACACTCCCCGTCAACGAAAAACCCGCGCCCGCGGTGAGCGGGCGCGGGTGCACGGCGGATCAGCGGATCAGGGGTTGTCGGTCGCCTCGGCGGTCAGCAGACCGGCGTTGATCTCGCGCATCGCGATCGAGAGCGGCTTCTCCTGCGGAGTGGTCTCGACCAGCGGGCCGACGTACTCCAGCAGGCCTTCGCCGAGCTGGCTGTAGTAGGCGTTGACCTGGCGGGCGCGCTTGGCCGCGAAGATCACCAGCGAGTACTTCGACGAGGTCTTGTCGAGCAGCTCGTCGATCGGCGGGTTGGTGATGCCTTCGGGGTTGGCGATGGTTCCCACAGTGATGTACTTCCTTAATTCTCAGCTTGACACCGGCGGCTGAGCGGGAGTCAGAAACGACGAACCGAGCAATCCTACCAGCTCGTCGGCGGCGCGCTCGACGAAGTCGTTGACCACGGTGCGGTCGAACTCCTTCTCGGCGGCGAGCTCCTCGTCGGCGTGCGCCAGGCGCCGCCGGATGGTGTCCTCGTCGTCGGTGCCGCGGCCGATCAGCCGGCGCTTGAGCTCCTCGACGCTGGGCGGGGCGAGGAAGACGAGCTGCGCGTCGGGCATCGTGGCCCGCACCTGGCGGGCGCCCTGAAGATCGATCTTGAGCAGCACCGGGCGGCCCTGCGTGAGCCAGCCCTCGACCTGGGCCCGGGGCGTGCCGTAGAGGTTGCCCGCGAATTCGGCCCACTCGAGCAGCTGGTCGCCGTCGACGAGGCGCTGGAACTCCTGCCGGGTGACGAAGTGGTAGTGCTCGCCGTCGGTCTCGTAGTCGCGCTTCTTGCGGGTTGTCACCGACACCGACAGCTTGATCCATGGCGAGCGCGCCCGGATCAGCTCGATCACGCTGTCTTTGCCCACCCCCGAGGGGCCGGACAGGACGGTGAGTCGGGCTGCCGGGCGCGCGTCGTCATCCATGCTCACAGGCTCATTCAACACGAGCCGGTGAGTCAGTTCGCAGCGAACTCCCCCAGGAGGGCCTTACGCTGCTGCTCGCCCAGGCCACGAAGACGGCGGCTGTCGGCGATTTTGAGCTTCTCCATGATCTGGGTGGCCCGGATCTTGCCGATGCCCGGCAGCGCCTGGAGCACGGCCGAAACCTTCAGCTTGCCGACGACGTCGTCGCCTTCCGCCCGGTCGAGCACGGCGGCGAGGGTGGTCTTGCCAGACTTGAGCTGATCCTTCAGCTCGGCCCGGGCCTTGCGAATCTCCGCGGCCTTCTCCAGCGCGGCTTTACGCTGCTCGGGGCTTAGTTGCGGGAGCGGCACCAGTTCTCCTCAGGTCCCTATCGCACCGGTAGTCCAATACCGGCACTCTGTGAAACGTGGTGTGCCAGGGAACCAAAGGGGCATGTGGTTCCTGGCGCCGGGAAAACTAGCGGTCAACGGCGGTTTCGGCAACGTGGGGGTACCCCCCACCCGGACCGGGGCAGGCCTGCTAGGCAGGCCGTTTCACCCGATCACGGCGCTACAGGCGGTGACCGCGCGGTCCGCGGCGGCCCGCAGGGCGGTCACCTCGGGGCCCGCGCCGAGGACCTCGCGTGAGTACGAAGGCAGCACGTTCCGCAGGCTGTCACCGAAAATTTCGCGCAGGTCCGCGGGGCTTCCACCCTGTGCTCCGAGGCCCGGGGCGAGCAGTGGTCCGTTCACCTTGGACAGGTCGTGACCGGTCGCGCCGATCGTCGCGCCGACCACCAGCCCGAGGCTGCCGAGCGGCTCCGCACCCACGTTGACCTGCGCAATCTCGTCGATCACGGTCTGCGCGACGGTCCGGCCGCCGGCGCTCACGGCGTGCTGGACGCCCGCTCCCTCGGGATTGGAGGTCAGCGCCAGAACGAAAACGCCACCGCCGTGCGCGGCCGCCATGTCGAACGCGGGCTGCAATGAGCCGACTCCGAGATAGGGACTCACAGTGATCGCGTCAGCACACAGCGAACTGTCCGGATTGAGGTAAGCGCTTGCGTACGCGGCCATCGTCGAGCCGATGTCGCCGCGCTTCACGTCCAGGAGCACCAGCGCACCGGCCTCGCGTGACTGTCGGATAGTTGACTCAAGAACGGCGACACCACGTGACCCAAATCTCTCAAAGAAAGCCGACTGCGGCTTGAGCACGGCGACCCGATCGGCCAGTGCTTCGACAACCGTTAGGGCGAAGCGTTCCAGGCCGGCGACGTCGTCCGGGAGACCCCAGCGGGCGAGCAGAGCGGCGTGCGGATCGATGCCGACACACAGCGGCCCCCGCTCCCGGGTGGCACGGTGCAGGCGGCTTCCGAAGGACTCCATAGGGGCGTTCTCACTTCCGTGTCAGGTGGCGGACACCGCCGCGGCGATTCCTTGGGTAATGCGGGCGACGTCGGCGTCGTCGGTGACGTACGGCGGCATCGTGTAGATCAGGTCCCGGAACGGCCGCAGCCAGACCCCGGCGGCCACGGCGGCAGCCGTCGCCGCGGCCAGGTCGACGGCGTGATCGAGCTGGACCACGCCGATCGCGCCCAGGACCCGCACGTCAGCGACCCCGGGAAGGCCCCGCAGCGGCTCGAGACCGGCACGGAGGCCCGTTTCGATACGCCCGACCCGGCCCCGCCAGTCCTGGGCCCGCAGCAGGCCGATGGAGGCGTTGGCGACGGCGCAGGCCAGCGGGTTGCCCATGAAGGTCGGCCCGTGCGCCAGCCCGCCGGCGCTGCCGGCCGAGACGGCGTGGGCCACCGCGGCAGTGCAGAGGGTGGCCGCCAGGGTGAGATATCCCCCGGTGAGGGCTTTGCCCAGGCACATGATGTCGGGCGTCACCCCGGCGTGGCCGGCGGCGAAGAGCTCACCGGTACGGCCGAAGCCGGTCGCGATCTCGTCGAAGATCAGCAGTACGCCGTGAGCAGCGGTCACCTCACGCAGCACCCGCAGGTAACCGGGGTGATGCATGCGCATGCCGCCGGCGCCCTGCACGACCGGCTCGACGATGACGGCGGCGAGCTCATCGGCGTGCCGGGCGACCAGCTCGGTCAGCTCGGTGGCGTAGGCCTCGTCGTAGCCGGCCGGCGGCGGCCCCGCGAAGACCTGGGCGGGCAGCACCCCGGTCCACAGCTGGTGCATCCCGCCGACCGGGTCGCAGACGCTCATCGGATGGAACGTGTCGCCGTGGTAGCCGCCGCGCCACGTGGCGAGCTTGCGCCGGCCCGGCCGCCCCCGGGCGAGCTGGGCCTGCAGCGCCATCTTGATGGCCACCTCGACCCCGACCGAGCCGGAGTCGCAGAGGAAGACGTGCTCGAGCCCGTCCGGGGTCAGCTCGACCAGGGTGGTGGCAAGCTCGACGGCGGGCGCGTGGGTGAGCCCGCCGAACATGACGTGGCTCATCCGGCCGGCCTGCTCGCTCAGCGCCGCGTCCAGCACGGGGTGCCGGTAGCCGTGGATGGCCGCCCACCACGACGACATGCCGTCGATGAGCTCCCGCCCGTCGGCCAGCCGCAGCCGGACACCCTCGGCGCTCTCGACGACGTAGGGCTCGCTGCGCCCGGGCATCGGCCCGTAGGGATGCCAGACGTGGGCCCGGTCGAGGGCCAGCAGCTCGGCCTCGTCCCGCCCGCCGCCGCGACTCAAGACCGGCCCCGCGACCGGGCCGGGGTTCACGGCGTGGCCTTCTCCCCGGCATTCGCGTAGGCCCTGGCCGTCGCCCGGACCAGAGCCGGCCCGCGGTAGATGAAGCCGGTGTAGAGCTGCACCAGAGCCGCCCCCGCGTCGAACATGCGGGTCGCGTCGTCCGGCTCCAGGATGCCGCCCACGCCGATGATGGGCAGGCGGCCGCCGGTCTCCTCGTGGACGAAGTGGACGATCTTGCGGGCCCGTTCGGTGAGCGGCCGCCCGGACAGCCCGCCCGTCTCCCCCGCCCGCGGCTGGTCGGCCGCCGCCAGCCCGTCGCGGGACAGCGTCGTGTTGGTCGCGATGACGCCCGCCGCGCCGTACGCCAGGCAGACCTCGAGGAGCTCCGCGATGGCCGGTTCGGTCAGGTCCGGGGCGATCTTCACCAGCACCGGCTTCCGGCCCACCAGCGCCCCGAGCAACGCCGCCAGGGCCGACTTGTCCTGCAGCGTACGCAGCCCGGGGGTGTTGGGTGACGACACGTTGACCGCGATGTAGTCCGCGTACGGGTGCAGCAGGTTGTAGGACGTCAGGTAGTCCTCCACCGCTTCCTCCAGCGGCGTGACCTTGGACTTGCCCAGCGAGATGCCCAGCGGCACCGCCAGGGGTCCCAGCTCGGCCAGGCGGGTGGCCAGGGCCGCCGCGCCCGCGTTGTTGAACCCCATCCGGTTGATCACGGCCTCGCTGTCCCGCAGCCGGAACAGCCGGGGCTTGTCATTGCCGGGCTGCGGTTTCGCGGTGACCGTGCCGACCTCGACGAAGCCGAAGCCGAGCGCGGGCCAGGCCGGCAGGGCCACGCCGTTCTTGTCCATGCCGGCCGCCAGCCCCACCGGGTTCGGGAACCGCACCCCGAAGGCCTCCACCGGCGCCTCGACCGCATAGCGGCTGCTCAGCAGCGCCCGCGTCCGGGCGCCCAGCGACGCCAGCCGGGCCAGGGTGAACTCGTGCGCCTTCTCCGGGTCACCGCCGCCCAGCCGGAACAGAACCGGCCGGACGGCCCCGGTGAACGCGCTCACGCGATCGCCTCGGCCGTGCCCCGTGTCGGCGGTTCGCTCGCGAACGAACTCACTCGCCCTCCCGCAGCATGGCGTGCAGCTCCTGCAGCGGGCGGACCGTCATGTCGCCGCGCATCAGGGCCTCGATGCCCATCACCGCCGCGGCCGCGCCCGGCACGGTGGTGATGCTGGGGATGTCGTACGTGACGGCAGCGCTGCGGATCTCGTAGCCGTCCGAGCGGGCGCTCGCCCCCGAACCCTGCGGCGTGTTGATGATCAGGGCGATCTCGCCCGCCTGGATCAGCGCCACCGCGTTCTGGCCGGGGCTCTCGAAGTGCTTGGGCACGATCTCGCACTCGATGCCGTGCCGGCGCAGCACCTCGCCGGTGCCGGCCGTGGTGACGATGGTGAAGCCCAGGTCGGCCAGGCGCTTGACCGGGAAGATCATCGAGCGCTTGTCGCGGTTGGCCACCGAGACGAAGATCTTGCCGCTGGTCGGCAGCGAGCCGTACGCGGCCGCCTGCGACTTGGCGAAGGCCGGCCCGAAGGCGGGGTCGATGCCCATGACCTCGCCGGTCGACTTCATCTCCGGGCCGAGCAGGCTGTCCACGCCCTTGCCGGCCGGGGTGCGGAACCGCTTGAACGGCAGCACCGCCTCCTTCACCGCGATCGGTGCGTTGGCCGGGGTCTCGCCGCCGTCGCGGCTGCGGAACAGGATGCCCTCCTCGCGCAGCTCCTTGATGGTGGCGCCGAGCATGATCCGGGCGGCCGCCTTGGCCAGCGGCACCGCCGTCGCCTTGGAGACGAACGGGACCGTCCGGGACGCGCGCGGGTTGGCCTCGAGGACGTAGAGCGTGTCGTCCTTGAGGGCGTACTGGACGTTGAGCAGGCCGCGCACGCCCACGCCGCGGGCGATCGCCTCGGTGTAGCGGCGTACCTCGGCCAGGTGCGAACCGGCCAGGGTGACCGGCGGTAGCGAGCAGGACGAGTCGCCGGAGTGGATGCCGGCCTCCTCGATGTGCTCCATGACGCCGCCGAGGTAGACCTCGCCGGTGGCGTCGCAGAGCGCGTCCACGTCGATCTCGATCGCGTCGTCCAGGAAGCGGTCGACCAGCACCGGGTGGTCCGGCGAGATCTCGGTGGCCCGGGCGATGTAGTCGGCCAGCGTCGGCTCGTCGTACACGATCTCCATGCCGCGGCCGCCGAGCACGTACGACGGCCGGACCAGCACGGGGTAGCCGATCTCGTCGGCGATGGTCTTGGCCTCGTCGAAGCTGGTCGCGGTGCCGTGCTCGGGCGAGCGCAGGCCGGCCCGGTGCAGGACCTGGCCGAACGCGCCGCGGTCCTCGGCCAGGTCGATCGACTCGGGCGAGGTGCCGACGATGGGTACGCCCGCATCCTTGAGGCGCTGGGCCAGGCCGAGCGGGGTCTGCCCGCCCAGCTGCACGATCACACCGACCACACCGGGCCCGCCGGCGGCCTTGCCGGACGAGTCCTCGGAGTGGAACACCTCCAGGACGTCCTCGAAGGTCAGCGGCTCGAAGTAGAGCCGGTCGGCGGTGTCGTAGTCGGTGGAGACCGTCTCCGGGTTGCAGTTGACCATGACGGTCTCGAAGTCGACCTCGCGCAGCGCCATGACCGCGTGCACGCAGGAGTAGTCGAACTCGATGCCCTGCCCGATCCGGTTCGGCCCGGACCCGAGGATCAGCACCTTGGGCCGGTCGGACGGCGCGACCTCGGTCTCCTCCTCGTACGTGGAGTAGTGGTACGGCGTGTTCGCGGCGAACTCGGCGGCGCAGGTGTCGACCGTCTTGTAGACCGGCCGCACCCCGAGCCGGTGCCGCAGGCTGCGTACGCCGTCCTCGCCGGCCAGTTCCGGGCGCAGCGCGGCGAGCTGGCGGTCGGAGAAGCCCGAGCGCTTCGCGCGGCGCAGCAGGGCCTCGTCGAGCACCGGGGCCGCCTCGACAGCGTCCCGCAGCTCGATCAGGGCGGCGATCTCGTCGAGGAACCACGGGTCGATCCCGCCGCTGGCCTCGTGCACCTGCTCGACGCTCGCACCCAGCCGCAGCGCGCGCTCGACCGTGTAGAGCCGGCCGTCGTGCGGGACGCGCAACGCGGCCAGAGCGGCGTCGAGATCGGCCTCGTCGGGGGTGGTCCAGAAGCCGGCGGCCTTGGTCTCCATCGAGCGCATCGCCTTGTTGAGCGCCTCGGCGAAGTTGCGGCCCAGGCTCATCGCCTCGCCGACCGACTTCATCGTGGTGGTCAGCTCGGCGTCCGCGCCGGGGAACTTCTCGAACGCGAACCGCGGGATCTTGACGACCACGTAGTCCAGCGCCGGCTCGAACGCCGCCGGGGTCTTGAGCGTGATGTCGTTCGGGATCTCGTCCAGGGTGTAGCCGATGGCCAGCTTGGCGGCGATCTTGGCGATCGGGAAGCCGGTGGCCTTCGAGGCCAGCGCGCTGGACCGCGACACCCGCGGGTTCATCTCGATCACGACCAGGCGGCCGTCGGCCGGGTTGATCGCGAACTGGATGTTGCAGCCGCCGGTGTCCACGCCGACCTCACGCAGCACGGCGATGCCCAGGTCGCGGAGCTTCTGGTACTCGCGGTCGGTGAGGGTCATGGCCGGGGCGACGGTGACGCTGTCGCCGGTGTGCACACCCATCGGGTCGACGTTCTCGATCGAGCAGACCACCACGACGTTGTCGTGCTTGTCGCGCATCAGCTCGAGCTCGTACTCCTTCCAGCCGAGCACGCTCTCCTCGATCAGCACCTCGTGCACCGGGGAGGCCGCCAGGCCGCCACCGGCCAGGCGGTCGAGGTCCTCGTCGTTGTGGGCCATGCCGGAGCCGAAGCCGCCCATGGTGAACGACGGGCGGATGACCACCGGCAGGCCCAGCTCGGCCACTGCCGCGTGCACCTGGTCCATCGAGTGGCAGACCCGCGAGCGAGGCGTCTCGCCCCCGGCCTTGGCCACGATGTCCTTGAACAGCTGGCGGTCCTCGCCCTTGCGGATGGCGTCGACGTTCGCGCCGATCAGCTCGACGCCGTACTTCTCCAGGACGCCGTTCTCGTGCAGGGCGATCGCGGTGTTCAGCGCGGTCTGCCCGCCCAGGGTGGGCAGGATCGCGTCCGGGCGTTCCTTGGCGATGACCAGCTCGACGAACTCGGGGGTGATCGGCTCGACGTAGGTGGCGTCGGCGAACTCCGGGTCGGTCATGATCGTGGCCGGGTTGGAGTTGACCAGCGAGACGCGCAGCCCCTCGGCGCGCAGTACCCGGCACGCCTGGGTGCCGGAGTAGTCGAACTCGCAGGCCTGGCCGATGACGATCGGGCCGGAGCCGATCACCATCACGTGCTGCAGATCGGAGCGCTTCGGCATCAGCGGGCCTCAACCTTCTCGACGAGCTCCACGAAACGGTCGAACAGGTAGTCCGCGTCGTGCGGGCCGGCTGCCGCTTCGGGGTGGTACTGGACCGTGAACGCGGGCACGTCCAGCGCCCGCAGACCTTCGACCACGTTGTCGTTGAGGCAGACGTGCGAGACCTCGACACCACCGAACTCGGTGTCGATGACCGTGTTCAGCGGGGCGTCGACCGCGAAACCGTGGTTGTGCGAGGTGACCTCGACCTTGCCCGTGGTCCGGTCGAACACCGGCTGGTTGATGCCGCGGTGGCCGTACCCCAGCTTGTAGGTGCCGAAGCCGAGCGCGCGGCCCAGGATCTGGCTGCCGAAGCAGATGCCGAACAGCGGCACCCGGCGGGTCAGGACCGCCCGGGCCAGCTCCACCGGCACGTCCGCGGTGGCCGGGTCGCCCGGGCCGGGTGACAGGAACACCGCGTCCGGGCTGACCTCCAGCAGCTGCTCGATCGTCGAGGAGGCCGGGAAGATGTGCGTGGTGACGCCGCGCTCGGCCAGCCGCCGGGAGACGTTGCGCTTGATGCCCAGGTCCAGCGCGGCGACCGTGTACCGGTGCTCGCCGACCGCCTCGACCGTGTAGCGCTCGGCCGTGGTGACCTCGGCGGACAGGTCCGCGCCGGCCATCTGCGGCTGGGAATGGACGCGGTCCAGCAGCGACGCCGGGTCGAGGTCGACGGTCGAGATGCCGACCCGCATCGCGCCGCGTTCGCGCAGATGCCGGGTCAGGGCGCGGGTGTCGACGCCGCTGATGCCGACGACGCCCTCGGCGGCGAGCCGCTCACCGAGGTCACCGGTCGAGCGCCAGTTCGACGGCCGGCGGGCCGGGTCGCGGACCACGTAGCCGGCCACCCAGATCCGGTCCGACTCGTCGTCCTCGGCGTTGACGCCGGTGTTGCCGATCTGCGGCGCGGTCTGCACGACGACCTGCCGGTGGTACGACGGGTCGGTCAGCGTCTCCTGGTAGCCGGTCATGCCGGTGGTGAACACGGCCTCGCCGAAGGTCTCCCCCTCGGCGCCGTAGGAGGAACCGAGGAACGTGCGTCCATCTTCAAGAACAAGAACAGCTGGTTTCATTTGACGGCCTTTCCGTCCAGGACTGTCGGCTCTCCCCGGAGGAAGGTCGCGACGATGCGACCCGGCAGGGTGGTGCCCGCGTACGGTGTGTTGCGGCTGCGGCTCGCCAGCTCGGCCGGGTCGACGACCCGGCGGGCGGACGGGTCCACCAGCGTCAGGTTGGCCGGCGAGCCGGCCGCGAGGTCGGTGCCGTGCCCGGTGAGGCCGGCGATGCGGGCCGGGGCGCGGGACATGCGCTCGGCTATGAGCTCCCATCGATGATCGGGGCTCAGATCGCCGAGCACGGAGAGCACGACCGGCAGTGCCGTCTCGAGACCCACCATGCCCGGGCGGGCGTAGGCCCACTCACATTCTTTGTCCTCGACCGCGTGCGGCGCATGGTCGGTGGCCACGATGTCGATCACACCGTCGACCAGGGCCTGGCGCAGGGCCTGCACGTCGGCGGCGGTGCGCAGCGGCGGGTTGACCTTGTAGACCGGGTCGTAGCTGGCCGCGAGCTCGTCGGTGAGCAGCAGGTGGTGCGGCGTGACCTCGGCGGTCACGCGTACGCCGCGGGCCTTGGCCTGGCGCAGCACCTCGACCGACCCGGCGGTGGAGACGTGGCAGACGTGCAGGCGGCTGCCGACGTGCTCGGCCAGCAGCACGTCGCGGGCGATGATCGCCTCCTCGGCCACCGCGGGCCAGCCGGTCAGCCCGAGCCGGGTGGAGACCTCACCCTCGTGCATCTGGGCGCCCTCGGTCAGCCGCGGCTCCTCCGCGTGCTGGGCGATGATGCCGTCGAACGCCTTGACGTATTCCAGGGCGCGGCGCATCAGGCGCGGGTCGGCGACGCAGTGGCCGTCGTCGGAGAAGATCCGCACACCGGCGGCCGAGGTGGCCATCGCGCCCAGCTCGGCCAGCTGCTTGCCGGCCAGCCCGACCGTGACCGCGCCGATCGGCTGCACGTCGACCAGGCCGGCCTCGCGGCCCAGCCGCCAGACCTGCTCGACGACACCGGCGGTGTCCGCGACCGGCGAGGTGTTGGCCATCGCGAAGACCGCCGTGTAGCCGCCGAGGGCCGCCGCGCGCGAGCCGGTCTCGACCGTCTCGGCGTCCTCGCGGCCGGGCTCGCGCAGGTGGGTGTGCAGGTCGACCAGGCCGGGCAGGGCGACCAGCCCGGCGGCGTCGACGACCTCGGCGTGCGGGTCCGTACCGGTGGCGATCACCCCGTCGCGGATCAGCAGGTCGGCCGGCGCGGCGCCGAGCAGGGAAACACCCTTGATCAGGTACGAGGTCATGCCTTGCCTCCGAGCAGCAGGTAGAGAACGGCCATCCGGGCGCTGACACCGTTGGCGACCTGTTCGACGATCGTGGAGCGGGAGGAGTCGGCCACCTCGGGCGCGATCTCCATGCCGCGGTTCATCGGTCCGGGGTGCATGACGATCGCGTGCTCCGGCAGCTTGCGCATCCGGGGCACGTCGAGGCCGTAGCGCCGGCTGTACTCGCGGGCCGAGGGGAAGAAGGAGTCCTGCATCCGCTCGGTCTGCACCCGCAGCATCATCACCACGTCGGTGTCCGGCAGCACGCTGTCCAGGTCGTAGGAGACCTCGGTGGCCGGCTCCAGCGCGGCGGCGATGTCCACCGGGATCAGCGTCGGCGGCCCGACCAGGGTGACCTTGGCCCCGAGGGTGCTCAGGAGCAGCACGTTGGACCGGGCGACCCGGCTGTGCAGGACGTCGCCCACGATCGTCACCCGCAGGCCGTCGATCCGGCCGAGCCGCGAGCGCATCGTGTACGCGTCCAGCAGCGCCTGGGTCGGGTGCTCGTGGGTGCCGTCCCCGGCGTTGATCACCGAACCGTCCACCCAGGACGCCAGCCGGTGCGGCGCGCCGCTGGCCGGGTGCCGGATCACGACCGCGTCGGCGCCCATCGCCTGCAGGGTCAGCGCGGTGTCCTTGAGGCTCTCGCCCTTCGACACGCTGGAACCCTTGGCCGAGAAATTGATCACATCGGCGGAGAGCCGCTTGGCCGCCGCCTCGAACGAGATCCGGGTACGGGTGGAGTCCTCGTAGAAGAGGTTGACCACCGTACGGCCGCGCAGGGTGGGCAGCTTCTTGACCTCGCGGCCGGCCAGGGCGGCCATCTCGCCGGCGGTGTCCAGGATCAGGGTGGCGGTCTCGGCGTCCAGGTCGGCGGCCGAGCGCAGGTGCTTGATCATCGAGTCTCCTCCGAGCCGGAGAGCCGTACCTCGTCCACGCCGCCGTCGGTCTCGGCCAGCGAGACCCGCACGCTCTCCGACTGCGCGGTGGGGATGTTCTTGCCGACGTAGTCGGCGCGGATCGGCAGCTCCCGGTGGCCGCGGTCGACCAGCACGGCGAGCTGCACGGAGCTGGGCCGGCCGACGTCGTTGAGCGCGTCCAGCGCGGCCCGCACCGTGCGGCCGGAGAACAGCACGTCGTCGACCAGGATGACCCGGCGCCCGTCGATGCCGTCGCCCGGGATCTCGGTCTTGCCGAGCGCGCGGGTGGCGTGCAGCCGCAGGTCGTCGCGGTAGAGCGTGATGTCGAGCGCGCCGACCGGCACGTCGATGCCCTCGAAGGCGTGGATGCGGGCGGCGAGCCGGCGGGCCAGCGGTACGCCGCGGGTCGGAATGCCCAGCAGCACGGTGCCGGTGGCGCCGGAGGTCTTCTCCAGGATCTGGTGCGCGATCCGGTCGACCACCCGGTGCAGATCCGCCGGAGAGAGGACGGTTTTACCTTGCGTCTTACCTTGCCCATTGCCGATGTGGGTGTCACGTAGGGACGCCACAGCGGACCTCCTTCCCCGCCTCACGGGACGGGTCGTTAAAGGACGTCGGTCAAGCAGACCCGGGTAGGGGCCGCTTGATGGCTGACGCTACGTTACCAGTGAGCGCGGCGTTGACCATGGTGACGTGGCTGACCCGCGGACCAGACGGACGAATGCGGGCAACTCAGTCTCGGGCTCGGCGACTCATCGGTCGACACTTGACCAGAGGTTGCAAACTCCGTACCGTCACGCAGCGTAGCGATCCGAGGAAGAACCCTCCGGGCCAGCACAGTACTGGGAGTGTCCGAATGCCGTCTGAGTACGCCAAGTCGTTGGGCGCCCGCCTGCGCTCCATCCGCCAGCAGCAGGGCCTGTCCCTGCAGGGCGTGGAAGAGAAGTCGAACGGCCGCTGGAAGGCCGTCGTCGTGGGTTCGTACGAGCGTGGCGACCGCGCCGTCACCGTGTCGCGCCTCGCCGAACTGGCCGACTTCTACCGCGTCCCCGTCTCGGAGCTGCTGCCCGACGGCAGTGGTGTCCGGCTCGAGGCCACCAACAAGATCGTGCTCGACCTGGAGAAGCTGTACGACGCCGCCGGTGAGGACCTGGCCTACGTCGCGCGCTACGCCCGGGCCATACAGCAGCAGCGCGGTGACTACAACGGACGCGTCCTGTCGATCCGTGCGGACGACCTGCGCGCGCTCGCCATCGTGTACGACATCTCGCCGTCCGGCCTCATCGAGCGCCTGACCGAGCAGGGTGTGCTGGTCGCCGACCCGCGGGCGTTCTTCGCCTCCTGATCGCCGCCACCGAAGAGGGGTCCCGCACACGCGGGTCCCCTCTTCGCGTCTTCACCGACCCGTCCTGACTGCCCCGCCCTCCGCCGGTCCGGCCCGCCGGCCGACGCGCCCCGCCCGCCGCCCGGTCCGCTCGGTCACCGCGCCGGGTGACCGCCCCGGCCAGCCTCGGCCGACCGGGTGACCTCACCCAAAGCGATCAACGCGGCCGCGGCACCAGGCGCGGGATACACAGCGTTGCCGACCGGGCCCGGCTATCGCGATCTTGGTCACACCCCCGCGCTGTGGCCGACCCGCTCGAAAGATGGCCCGACACGACCGGTCGCGGTCACAACCGACGCCGGGTCGGTCACCGGAACCTCGCCCCACTGACCCCCATCGATCAGATCGATGCTGGTCAACGGCACCCGGGCCGAATCTCCCACGCCCGGGCGCGGCCGCCGGCGGTCATGATTCCCGTGACCGCGGGTGACCGCATCACTCACAGAAAGATCTTCAGCGCAGCGTTGGGGTCGACCTTCGCGCGCAGCGCGGAAGCGCAACCAACTCACGCACCTGGCAGGGAGCGCAGCGACCGGTCTCGGCGGGAGCGACGGTCCGCACCATGCAACCAGGCACGACCGGACCTTGATCTTCGGTCTTCCCACAGAAAACGGCCCGGACCACAAGATCCGGGCCGTCGTTGCACAGGAACTATCTGCTGGCGAACTCGGCGATGCGTCCGAGCAGCCCGTTGAGGAAGCGCGGGCTGTCGTCGGTGGACATCTGCTTGGCCAGTTCGACCGCCTCGGAGATCGCCACCGGGTCGTCGATCTCGCCCACGTAGAGCAGCTCGAAGACCGCGATGCGCGCGAGGTTGCGGTCCACCACCGGCATGCGGTCGATGGTCCAGCCCTCGGCGTAGCTGGCGATCAGCTCGTCGATCCGGTCGAGGTTCTTCGCCACGCCCTCGACCAGGCTGACCGTGTAGTCCAGGTGGTCGGGGCGGGGCTTCTCGATACGGTCCAGGTAGGTGACCAGGACCTGCGCCGGCGGCAGATCGCGCAGGTCGGCCTCGTAGAGGACGTCCAGCGCCCGCTTGCGCGCCTTGCGGCGCGCCGGCATCTGGGTCTTGGGGCCCTCGGCCATCAGCTACGGCCGAGGTAACGGCCGTCGCGGGTGTCGACCTTGATCTTCTCACCGGTGGTGATGAAGAGCGGGACATTGACCGTCGCGCCGGTCTCGACGGTGGCGGGCTTGGTGCCGCCGGTGGAGCGGTCGCCCTGCAGGCCGGGCTCGGTGTAGGTCACCTCGAGGAAGACGCTGGTCGGCAGCTCGATGTAGAGCGGCACGCCCTCGTGGGTGGCGACGGTGGCCTCGGCCTCGGGGAGCAGGTAGTTCGCGTTGTCGCCGACGGTCGGGCCGGGCACCGTGATCTGCTCGAAGGTGTCCAGGTCCATGAAGACGAAGTCCTCACCGTCCTGGTAGAGGTACTGCATCGTGCGCTTGTCCACGGTCGCGGTCTCGACCCGGGTGCCGGCGTTGAACGTCTTGTCAACGACCTTGCCGGAGAGGACGTTCTTGAGCGTGGTGCGCACGAACGCCCCGCCCTTGCCCGGCTTGACGTGCTGGAACTCGACGACGGCCCAGAGGGCGCCTTCGAGGTTGAGCACGAGGCCGTTCTTCAGGTCGTTGGTGGAAGCCATGTCCTGCCTTGGTCTTTGAAAGCGTGATGGTCAGATGACGCGGGGAGGTGACCGAGCGAGTTTACCGGCGTGAGTCGTGAACAGGCGAATCGGGTCAACGGCGACCGGCGAGGTGCCGCAGCGCGAGGCGGTAACCGTCGACGCCGAGGCCCGCGATCACCCCGGTGGCGACCGCCGAGACGACCGAGTGGTGCCGGAACTGCTCACGGGCGTGGATGTTGCTGATGTGCACCTCGACCAGCGGGGCGCGCAGCATCGCGCAGGCGTCGCGGACCGCGTACGAGTAGTGCGACCAGGCGCCCGGGTTGAGCACCACCGGGGCCTCCTCGTCGGCGGCGGCATGCAGCCAGCCCAGCATCTCGTGCTCGGCGTCGGTCTGCCGCACCTCGACGTCCAGGCCGAGCTCACGCCCCTCCTCCTGGCACAGCTTGACCAGGTCGGCGTACGAGGTGACGCCGTAGACGTCGACCTGGCGGGTGCCGAGCCGGCCCAGGTTCGGCCCGTTCAGGACGTAGGTCTTCACGCGGACACCGCCCGGTAGGCCTCGGCCAGGGTCTGCTCGGAAGGACCGGTGAGGATGCCCGGCCGCGCCAGGCCGTCGAGCACGACGAAGCGCAGGGTGTCGGCCCGGGCCTTCTTGTCGACGCGCATGGCGGCGAGCAGGTCGGGCCAGGCCGCGGCTTGATAGCTGACCGGCAGCCCGAGCAGGGTCAGCACCGCCCGGTGACGGGCCGCGGTCGCGTCGTCCAGCCGGCCGGACAGCCGGGACAGCTCGCCCGCGTAGATCAGGCCGACGGCGACCGCGTGGCCGTGCTTCCAGGCGTAATGCTCGTTCTTCTCGATCGCGTGGGCCAGCGTGTGACCGTAGTTGAGGATCTCCCGCAGGCCGGACTCGCGCAGGTCGTTGCCGACCACGTGGGCCTTGACCCGGATCGCCCGCTCGACCAGCTCACGCAGCACGGCACTGCGCGGGTCGGCCGCCGCCGCCGGGTCACCCTCGATGAGGTCGAGGATCACCGGGTCGGCGATGAAGCCGCACTTGGCCACCTCGGCGAGCCCGGCGACCAGGTCGTCACCGGGAAGCGTGTCGAGCACGTCGAGGTCGCACAGCACTCCGGCGGGCGGGTGGAAGGCACCGACCAGGTTCTTGCCCGCGGCGGTGTTGACGCCGGTCTTGCCGCCGACGGCCGCGTCGACCATGCCCAGCAGCGACGTGGAGACCGGCACCCAGCGCACGCCGCGCAGCCAGCTCGCCGCGACGAACCCGGCCAGGTCGGTCACCGCGCCGCCACCGATGCCCAGAACCACGTCGGTGCGGGTGAAACCGGCCGCACCGAGCTCGTCCCAGCAGCGCGCGGCCACGTCGATCGACTTGCCGGCCTCGGCGTCGGGCACCTCGATCGGCAGCGGCCGGATGCCCGCCGCCGACAGGGCGTCGGCGGCTGCGGCCGCCCGCTCCTTGAGCGGCGGAGCATGGAGGACGGCGGCCCGCACAGCGCCGTCGACCAGCCCGGGCAGGGCGTCGAGCAACCCCCGGCCGACGAGTACGTCATAGGGCCGGTCACCGGGCACAGGGATTCGCGTCACGTCGTCCATCAGCGCTGATCCTAGTGCTGGCGGCATGGGGTTATAGACACCTAACCCCATCACGGGTTACATCTAGGTCATGCCGAAAATCAACGTCTACCTGCCCGACGAACTGGCCGACGCCGTCCGCGAGTCCGGCCTGCCCGTGTCCGCGATCTGCCAGCGAGCCCTGGAGGAGGCGGTCCGCCGGATCACCGTGATCCGGCAGACCGCCCTGGGCGACCTCGACGCCGACCGGCTCGCGGCCACCCTGCCCTCGTTCACCCCCAGGGCGATCACCGTGCTCTCCCTGGCGATCAACGCCGCCCGCGACGCCGGCGCGCCCAACGTCGGCACCGGCCACCTGCTCCGCGCCATGATCACCGAGGGCGAGAACCTGGCGCTGCGCCTGCTGCGGGCGATGGAGATCGAGCCCGCGACACTCACCTGGGCCGAGCAGGACGAGCCGGGCGGCGGGCCGGGGCTGCGCTACAGCACGCCGGCCGCGAACGCGCTGGAGATGCTGGTCGCCGAGGCGACCGCGCTCGGACACAACTACGTGGGGTGCGAGCATCTGCTCATCGGCCTCGCGGCCGAGCCGGACGGGATCGCCGGGCGGACCCTGCGGGCGGCGGGCGCCGACGCCCGGACGGTGCGGCGGACGGTGTCGGCCGCCCTCAGCGGCTACGCCCACCTGCGGGCGACGAAGCCGCCGGTCGGACCGGAAGAGCTCACCACGGTGGTACGGCAGGAGCTGCGTCCACTGATCCAGCGGGTCGAGGCGCTCGAGGCGCGGCTGAGCTAGCCGGCGGCCGGCTGGGATTACGGCCGGCTCTGCCAGCGGTCGGCCCGGTCAGCGGACCGCTGAGCTGACGGGCGGCGGGGTCGGCGGGCGGCTGGGTCAGCGGGCGGCGTAGCGGGCGAGTTGCGCGGCGTGCTCGGCCAGAGCGGTCCGCAGCTCGTCCGGCTGGACCACCGTGAACGGCCAGCCCAGCCCGGCCAGCATCTGCGCCATCCCGGGCAGGCTCTGCGCCCGGCAGCTCAGCCGCACCCCGTCGGCGACCTCGGTGACATCCGCGATGGCGACCGGGATCCGGCGGCGCACCTGGGCGACGTCGGCTTCGATCAGCACCTCGACCTCCCACTTCCAGGGCAGCCCGGCCCACTGCCGGGTGACGTGCGCGACGGCGTCGAAGTTCGGCGGCGCCTCGAAGTCCTCGCCGGTGGGCACGGCGGCGGCGATCCGGTCCAGCCGGAACGACCGGATCTCGTCGGTGCGGTGGTCATGGGCGACGAGATACCAGCGGCCACTGTGGAACACCAGCCCGTAGGGATCGACCTGCCGCCGGCTCACCCGCGCCGCGGTCCCGGCCTCGGCCTCGGCGGGGTCCGCCGGACCGTCCGGCTCGATCGCCGGTCCCGCGCGGCCCGTGGCTGCCGCCGCCTGGTCGGCCATCTCCGCCGCCGGCCCGCCCGGCCTGATCCGACGGGTTGATCTGGTCGGTGCGGTGGGGTGGTCACGGCCCGATTGGCCCCCATCACCCGCGGTCGCCACCAGCGGATCAGCGGCCTGCGGATCGACCGCCCGCGGACCAGCCACCCGCGAATCAGGCGCCGGCGCTTCGGGCGTCGGGTTCGGCGTATCCGGCGCGTCTTCGGTGGGCGGGCGGCGGCGGGGTGTGCGGTAGGTGAGCGCGAGCCGCTGCTGCGAGCGGGTCGCCGTACCCAGCGTCAGCAACAGATCAGCAGTCGACGGCGTGGCGCCGTGGCGCGGCGCAGCGTCCGCCTCGCGGCGGCGCATGGTCAGGCCCAGGCTCGCCCGCAGGGCCGCCAGCCGGTCAGCCAGGGCCGCCGGCAGGACCCGGGTGATCTTCGCTTCCGCGGCGGCGCTCGCCGGGGCGTCCGTCGCCAACCCGAGGCTGTCCGCCGCCACCAGGCCCAGCACTACGGCCACCGCTTCGTCGTCGGTGAGCATCAGTGGTGGCAGCTTGAAACCGGGCAGGAGCCGGTAGCCCCCGTACCGGCCGCGTTCCGCCGTCACCGGGATGCCCAGCTCGGCCAGGGTGCCCGCGTACCGGCGGACCGTACGCTCATCCACCGCGAGCCGGGCCGCCAGCTCGGCGCCGCGGATGCCGCGGTGGGCCTGGAGCAGCTCCAGCATGGCGAGGACACGTGAGGCGGGGTGCGGCATGCCGGCAATTCTCCACCCCATACCGGACCGGAATCGTCCGGTATCCGGTTTAGCGTGCGGGCATGACGACATACGTTCTGGTTTCCGGACTGTGGCTCGGCGGATGGGCCTGGCACGACGTGACGGCGGCGCTGCGCGGCAGCGGGCACGAGGTCTTCCCGCTGACGTTGACCGGCGTCGCCGACCGCTCCCATCTGCTCGGTCCCGGCGTTGATCTGGACACCCACATCGAGGACATCGTCCGGCTGGTCGAGACCGAGGACCTGCGGGACGTGGTGCTGGTCGGGCACAGCTACGGCGGGATGCCGGTGAGTGCCGCGGCGCTGCGGTTGCGGGAGCGGATCGCCCGGGTGGTCTATGTGGACAGCGGGCCGCTGCCGGAGGGCACCACCCAGCAGTCGATGTCCGGGGAGCCGGCCGGCCCGGGTGACGCGGTGCCGCCCCGCGAGTGGGACGCCGACGCCGACCCGGTGCTGCTGGCCGGGCTGGACGAGGCGGCGTTGACGCTGCTGCATACGAGGAGCACACCGCACCCCCGCGCCTCGGTGGAGCAGCCGCTCGGCGCCCGGGCCACCTCCCTGGATCTGCCGACCACGCTGGTCGCCTGCACGTTCCCGGAGGAGCAGATCAAGGAGATGATGGCCGCCGGCCATCCGTTCTTCGCCGGTCTCACCGAGGCCGAGGTCGTGATGCTGCCCACCGGCCACTGGCCGATGCTGAGCCAGCCGGCCGCGCTAGCCCGGATTCTTGAGCAGCGCGGCTAGCTCGGCGGCGATCTCCTCGGGGCTGCGGCCGTCGGTCGCGATCGTGTGGGTGGCCACCGACGCGTAGAGCGGGCGGCGCTGCTCCATCAGGTATTTCAGGGTCGCCCGCGGGTTCACCGACAGCAGCGGGCGGCCCGCGCCCAGCCCGACCCGCTTGACCGCGTCGGACAGCTCCACCGAGAGGAACACCACGGTGTGCTCCCGCAGCGACTCGCGGGTGCCGTCGTGCAGGATCGCGCCACCGCCGAGGGCGAGCACGCCGGGGAACGAGCCGAGCGCCTCGGCGATCGTCGTGCGTTCCAGGGCCCGGAAGGCGTCCTCGCCGTCGTCGAAGAAGATCTCCGGGATCGGCTTGCCGGCGCGCTCCTCGATCAGGTGGTCGGTGTCGGCGAAGTCCACGCCGAGCAGCGCGGCCACCGCCTGCCCGACCGTGGTCTTGCCCGCGCCGGGCGGACCGACGATCACCGCGGCCGGTGCGGTCACCGGATCAGCAGACTGTCGAGGTAGCCGGCCAGGTTGCGGCGGATCTCGGCGACCGAGTCGCCGCCGAACTTCTCCGTCGCGGCCTCGGCCAGCACCAGCGCGACCATGGCCTCGGCCACCACCGCGCCGGCCGGCACCGCGCACACGTCGGAACGCTGGTTGATCGCCGTGGTGGCCTCGCCGGTGACCACGTCGACCGTCTGCAGGGCGCGGTTCAGCGAGGAGATCGGCTTCAGCGCGGCGCGGACCCGCAGATTCTCGCCGTTGGTGATGCCGCCCTCCAGGCCGCCGGCCCGGTCGGTGATCCGCTTGACGCCGTCCGCGGTCGGGATGATCTCGTCGTGCGCGACCGAGCCGCGCGAGCGGGCCTGGGTGAACCCGTCGCCGATCTCCACGCCCTTGACCGACTGGATGGACATCAGGGCGGTGGCCAGCCGGGCGTCCAGCTTGCGGTCCCACTGCACATGCGACCCCAGACCCGGGGGTACGGCCCAGGCCAGCACTTCCACGATGCCGCCGAGGGTGTCCGCGTCCTTCTTCGCCGCGTCGACCTCGGCCACCATCCGGGCGCTGGCCTCCGGGTCGAGGCAGCGCAACGGGTCGGCGTCGATCCGGGCCGCGTCGTCGGGCGTGGGGATCAGGCCGGCCTTGGCCGCGACCGAACCCAGCTCGATCACGTGCGAGACGATGTCGATGCCCAGCGCCTGCTTGACCAGTGCCTTGGCGACCACGCCGACAGCCACCCGGGCCGCGGTCTCGCGGGCGCTGGCGCGTTCCAGGATCGGCCGGGCGTCGGTGTGGCCGTACTTCTGCATGCCGGCCAGGTCGGCGTGGCCCGGCCGGGGCCGGGTCAGCGGCGCGTTGCGGGCCTGGGCGGCGAGCTCCTCGGGGTCGACCGGGTCGGCGGCCATCACGGTGCGCCACTTGGGCCACTCCGAGTTGCCGATCCGGATCGCCACCGGGCTGCCGAGGGTGACCCCGTGGCGGATGCCGCCGATGATCTCGATCTCGTCCTGCTCGAACGCCATCCGCGCGCCCCGGCCGTAGCCGAGACGGCGGCGCGCGAGGTCGCGGCCGATGTCCTCGCTCGTCACCCGCACACCGGCGGGCACCCCTTCGAGAAGGGCGACGAGCGCCGGGCCGTGGGATTCACCTGCGGTAAGCCAGCGCAACACGGGTCACAGTCTGGCACGCCGTCGTCGCTGGCCGCCGCGCCGGGCATCCCTGTCCCGCCTGCCGGACCACGGGCCGGCCGCGGAGCTATCGTCCGGTGGTGTCGTCCCAGCCCACCACGCCGGTAGTCCGGCCCGTCCCGGTCGTCCACGGGCCCCTGCTCGTCGTCATGCTCGGGCTCATCACCGCGATCGGCCCGCTGTCGCTGGACATGTACCTGCCCGCGTTCCCGGCGCTGTCGCGGGACCTCGGGGTGGCCGATGCACAGGTGCAGCTGTCGCTGACCACGTGCCTGATCGGGCTGGCGGTCGGGCAGCTGGTCTGCGGCCCGCTCAGTGACCGCTGGGGACGGCGCCGGCCGCTGATCATCGGCGTCGGCGCGTACGCGATCTTCTCGTTCCTGTGCGCACTCGCCCCGACCGCGCCGATCCTGGCCGGGGTCCGCCTGGCCGAGGGCATCGCGGGCGGCGTCGGGGTGGTGGTGGCCCGGGCGATCGTGCGGGACCTGTACGCCGGGGTCGCCGCCGCGAAGTTCTTCTCCCGGCTGACGCTCATCTTCGGCGTGGCCCCGATCGCCGCACCGAGCCTGGGCAGCGCGGTCCTGAAGGTGACCTCGTGGCACGGCATCTTCGTCGCCCTCGGCGTCATCGCGACGCTGCTCACGGCCCTCGTCGGCTGGCGCATGCCGGAGACGCTGCCACCGGAGCGACGCAGCCCCGGCGGCCTGGCCGACACCGCCCGGACGGCCCGCACGCTCTTCGCCGACCGGTTCTACCTCGGGTACGCGCTGGCCCAGGCGTTCGCGTTCGCCGCGCTGTTCAGCTACATCTCCGGCTCGTCGTTCGTGCTCCAGGACGGCTACGGCGTCTCCCCCACGGTGTTCAGCCTGCTGTTCGGCCTGAACGCCTGCGGACTGATCGTGCTCAGCCAGGCCAACGGGCGGCTGCTGGACCGGTACGCGCCCCGCCGGCTGCTGCTGGTCACGCTGCTGGTGCAGGTGGTGGCGGGCGGCATTGTGCTGACCGCCGCCCTGCTGGGCAGCCTGGCGGCGCTGATCGCGGGGCTGTTCGTGCTGGTCGGCACCATCGGCATGATCACCCCGAACGGGACCGCACTGGCCCTGGACCGGCACCCCGAACGAGCCGGTACGGCAGCCGCACTCCTCGGCGGCATCCAGTCGGTGATCGCGGCAGTGGCCGCGCCGCTGGTCGGCTTCGGTGACCCGGGGCGCGGCATCCCGATGGCACTGGCGATCGTCAGCTTCGCGCTCGTGGCGCTGCTGTCGGTGCTGACCCTGACCTGGTCGCGGCGGGCGGCCTGAGCGGCTCAGCGGACGGCGGAGGCCGCCGTCAGGGCGGCCCGCATCGCCGCCTCCGGTGCCGGGCGCACACCGGTGAACTGCTCGAACTGGCCGAGCGCCTGGGCCAGCAGCAGGTCGAGGCCGGACACCACCGGGACCCCGTGCTGAGCGGCCGCGGCGGCCAGCGGGGTCGGCCACGGGTCGTAGATCGCGTCGAACAGCACGGTGCCGGGGCGCCACTTCACGGCGGTCGCCAGCGCGTCGGCCGCACCCTTGGGCACGGTCGAGATCACCGCGTCGGCGTCGAAGGCGGCCGGGGCGTCGGCCCATTCCACGCCGGTGATGGTCACGCCCAGGGCGGCCGCGGCGGGGGCCAGCTCGTCGCGGGCTTCGGGACGCCGGGTCACCACGGTGACGTCAGTGGCGCCGAGCTGGGCCGCGGCGGCCAGGGCGGCCCGGGCCGTTCCGCCGCCCCCGAGCACCGTGACGCTGGGGCCGGACGTGTGGCCTGCGTGGAAGCCCGGGGCGCTGGACACCGTGCCGCTGGGGCCGGGCGCGAGGCCCGCGTCGGCGAGGACGCGGACCATGCCCGGGACGTCGGTGTTGTCGGCGAACCAGGTGCCGTCGGGACGCCGTACCAGGGTGTTGGCCGCGCCGATCGCGGTCGCGACCGGCGACGCCGCCGCGGCCAGCGTCAGTGCGACCTCTTTGAGCGGCATGGTCAGCGACAGCCCGGCCCACTCCGGGCCGAGGCCGGCCACCAGGCCGGGCAGCTCGGCCTCGGCGCACTCGATCGCCGTGTAGGCCCAGGTCAGCAGGCCCGCGGCGGCGAAGCCGGCGGTGTGGATGACCGGGGACAGGGAGTGCCCGATCGGTTTCCCGCAGACGGCGGCTCGCCGGACGCGCTCAGTGGATTGCACAGGCACAGATTAGGGGACCGTCAGAGGACGCCGTTCTTCTTGGCGGTCTCGATGTTCTTCTCGTGCTGGGGGTAGCTGTTGGTGAACGCCGAGTGGCCCTGCTTGTCGATCGCCACGAAGTACAGCCAGTTGCCCTTCGGCGGCGCGAGGGCGGCCTGCAGCGCGGCCTTGCCCGGGTTGTTGATCGGCGTCGGCGTGAGCCCGTCCTTGCCGTGCAGACGGTACGGGTTCTTCGTGTCGTACAGCTCTTTGTCGGTCATCTTGCCGGACGGCTTCGTCGGCCGGCCGGTGAGCTGGTAGTAGTAGTTGATCCCGACGTCGAACTCCAGGCACTTGCAGTGGAAGTCGTCGCCGTAGAGCCGGTTGTAGGCCACCCGGGCGACCTTGCCGAAGTCCTCGGTGTTGCCGGCCTCGGCCTGGGCCAGCGACGCCACCGTCAGCACCTCGTACGGGCTGATGTTGCGCTGGGTCTCGGCCTGCTTCACGAAGTCCACCTCGTTGGCGACGTTCATGAAGTGCTCGACCATGAGGGTCAGGTATTCCGCCGCGGTGCCCTTCGGGGGGAACTCGTACGTGTCCGGGAAGAGGAAGCCTTCGATCGACTTCGTCTTCTTCTGCCCGTCGGTGCGGTTGAACCAGAACGCCGGGACGCCGAGCGCCTCCGGGTCCTTGGCCGCGGCCTTGAAATCGGCCGCTTTGAGCCCGGTCGCCTTGGCCAGGATGTCGTAGACCTGGTTGGCGGTCTTGCCCTCGGGAATGGTGATGCCGTTGGTGACCCGGCTCTTGGGATCGAGCATCAGGGTCACGGCCTGGGCGGCCGCCATCTGCTTGCGCAGGTTGTACGTGCCGGACTGGATGTTCTTGCCCTTGGGGTTGGCGTCCGCGGCCTCGGTGAAGGCAGCTGTGCTCTTGACCACATCGGCGTCGTACAGCACGTTGCCGATCTCGGTCAGCGACGCGTCCTTGGGGATCTTGACCTGCACCGGGTCGGTGCCGGGGCCGTCGTAGTCGGCCGCCGTGAAGAAACCCTTGATCTTCGAGTAGCCCAGGTATCCGCCGACGCCGAGCACGCCCAGCAGGATGAACACCATGAGGAAGGCGACCGCGGACTTACCGCCCTTGCCGCCGCCGCCCTTCGAACCGCGGAACCCCCGCCGGTGGCGAGGTCTGCCCTTCTCCGCCTGCTCGTCGAACGCCAGGTCCAGCTCGTCGATCATCTTGTCTGCCTCCGCTGCGCGTCCAGCCAGCTCTGCAGGATCTCCACCGCGGCCGCCTGATCGACGACCGCCCGTTGCCGCTTGCCCCGTACGCCACGTTCGGCCAGCCTACGGGTTGCGACCACGGTCGACATCCTCTCGTCCGCCAGGACGATCGGAACGGAGCCTACCGCCCGTTCCAGTCGCCCAGCGTACGCACGTATGTCGATGGCGGCAGGCCCCTCCTCGCCGTTGAGGCGCACAGGGAGGCCCACCACGATCTGCACCACCTCGTGCTCCCCCACGAGGCGGACGAGCTGAGCAATGTCGCCGGGGACGGCGTCGGGCGCCGCACCCATGTCACGGGGCACCGTGACCAGGGGGGTGGCCAGGATCCCGTCAGGGTCACTGAGTGCGACCCCGACGCGGACCTTACCCACATCCACACCCAGCCGCCTACCCCGTGGCAACGGCAACATGTCGACGGCCTCCCTCTCAGGCGGCGTCGCCGACCGCCTTCTCCACCGCTGCGAGCAAGACATTCACCTGGTCAGCGGGCACCCCGCCGCCCTGGGCGAGGTCGGCGTTGCCGCCACCCCGGCCGGAGAGCGCGCCCTTGACCAGATCGGCCGCGGACAGACCACGACTCTTCGCCGTGGCGTTGATCGCTACGATGAGTGACGCCTTGCCGTTGGACCGGGCCGCGACCGCGACCACCGCCGGACGACCGGCGTCGATCTTGCCGCGGATCTCCTGGGCCAGGGTACGCACGTCGTTGGTCGCCGCACCCTCGGGTGCCTCGGTCCCGACGTACGCCACGCCCCGCAGATCACGGGCCTGCGCCGCCAGCGCACCGGCCCCACCGAGCACCAGCTGCGCGCGCATCTTCTCGAGCTCCTTCTCGGCGTCGCGCAGGGCCGTCACGGTCTGCTCGACCCGGTCGGCGACCTGGTCGCCGGGCACCCGGAACAGCTCCGCGAGCCGCGCGACGAGCAGGTGCTCCTTGGCCAGGAAGCCGAACGCGTCGATGCCGACGAGCGCCTCGACCCGGCGGACGCCGGAACCGATCGACGACTCGTTGAGGATCTTCACCAGGCCCAGCTGACCCGAGCGGGCCACGTGCGTGCCGCCGCAGAGTTCACGCGCGTAGTCGCCGACTTCAACCACTCGGACCTCGTCGCCGTACTTCTCCCCGAACAGGGCCATCGCGCCGAGCCGGCGCGCCTCCTCCTGCGAGGTGACGAACGCATGCACTTCCAGGTCACGCAGCAGCACCTCGTTGACCTGCTGCTCGACGTCGTGCAGCACCGCGGGCGAGACGGCCCCGGGGGTGTTGAAGTCGAAGCGCAGCCGGCCCGGAGCGTTCAGCGAACCCGCCTGGGTCGCCGACTCGCCGAGGAACGCCCGCATGGTCTGGTGGATCAGGTGGGTCGCCGTGTGCGACCGCGAGATCGCCTTGCGGCGGGTCACGTCGATCTCGGCGAAGCCCGCCTCACCCGCGCGCACCTCACCGCGAACGACCCGCGCCTTGTGCACGATCAGGCCGGGCAGCGGCTGCTGCACGTCGACGACCTCGACCTGCCCGCCCCCGACGTTGATCAGGCCGGTGTCGGCCTGCTGGCCACCGCCCTCGGCGTAGAACGGGGTGGTGTCGAGCACCAGCTCGACATAGTCACCCTCGTTCGCCGCCGCGACACTGGCGCCGCCGTCGCCGAGCAGCGCACGCACCCGCGACTCCCGGGAGACCTCCGCGTAGCCGGTGAACTGCACCGGTCCGCCGTTCTCGAGCACCGTGCGGTACGCCGACAGGTCCGCGTGGCCCGTCTTGCGCGCGGCCGCGTCCGCCTTCGCGCGGGACCGCTGGTCGGCCATCAACCGGCGGAAGCCGTCCTGGTCGACGTCGAGGCCCTGCTCGGCCGCGATCTCCAGGGTCAGGTCGATCGGGAAGCCGTACGTGTCGTGCAGCTGGAACGCCTGCGAACCGCTGAGCTTCGCGCCGCCGGACTTCTTGGTCTCGGTGATCGCCGTGTCGAGGATCGTCGTGCCCGCGCGCAGCGTGGACAGGAACGCCTCCTCCTCCGCGTACGCGTACGTGGAGATCCGGCCGAACTCCTCCGCCAGCTCCGGGTACGACGGCGCCATGCAGTCGCGCGCCACCGGCAGCAGCTCGGGGAACGTGGCCCCCTGCCAGCCGAGCAGGCGCATGGCCCGGATCGCCCGGCGCATGATGCGGCGCAGCACGTAACCGCGGCCCTCGTTGGACGGGGTGACCCCGTCGCCGATCAGCATCAGCGCGGTACGGACGTGGTCGGCGATCACGCGCAGCCGGACGTCGTCGGGGTGCGACAGGCCGGCCTCGTGACCGGAGTGCGCGCCGTACACCTTGCCGGACAGCTCGGCCGCCCGGGCCAGGATCGGCTTGACCTCGTCGATCTCGTACAGGTTGTCGACGCCCTGCAGGATGGACGCGACCCGCTCCAGCCCCATGCCGGTGTCGATGTTCTTCTTGGGGAGATCGCTGACGATCGTGAAGTTCTCCTTGCTCTTCACGTCGGTGATCTCGTACTGCATGAAGACGAGGTTCCAGTACTCCATGTACCGGTCCTCGTCGACCTCCGGGCCGCCCTCCTTGCCGTACTCGGGGCCACGGTCGTAGAAGAGCTCCGAGCAGGTGCCACCCGGGCCGGGGATACCCATGTGCCACCAGTTGTCCTTCTTGCCCCGGCGCACGATCCGCTCGGCGGGCACGCCGGTCGCGCGCCACATCTCGAACGCCTCGTCGTCGTCGAGGTAGACGGTCGGCCAGATGCGCTCCGGGTCCAGCCCGAAGCCGCCCTTCTCGACCGGGTTGGTGGACAGCTCCCAGGCCAGCCGGATGGCCTCGGCCTTGAAATAGTCACCGAAGGAGAAGTTGCCGTTCATCTGGAAGAACGTGCCGTGCCGGCTGGTCTTGCCGACCTCGTCGATGTCGGGCGTCCGGATGCACTTCTGCACGCTCACGGCCCGCTGGTACGGCGGGGTGCGCTGGCCGAGGAAGAACGGCACGAACTGGACCATGCCGGCGTTGATGAACAGCAGGTTCGGGTCGTCGATGGCCGGCAGCGGGGCACTCGGCACGACCGTGTGCCCGTTCGCCTCGAAGTGCGCCAGGAAGCGCCGCTTGATCTCCGCCGTCTTCATCGCTGGTCCTCACTCGCATGCCGCCCCTGCGTGCCGTCACGCAGCTCGGCGAATTGGTCGTCGTAGAGCTCACCCGCGGCGAAGGCCTGGTGGATCTCCTGCTCGCGCTCGGCCATCCCCTCGCGGACGTCATCCACGAAGCTACGCAGCGACTCGACCAGACCGCCAGCGGATTGCGACAGGGAGGTGGCGATGCCGGTGGGGGTGAACTCGTTGGCCTTACGGGTGACCTTGCGCACGACGATGGCGCCGACGGCCAGGCCGACACCCAGCCAGAGCAGCCGCTTCATGGCGGTGTTTCCTTCCGAGCTAGAAAAGCTGGTGAGATGGTCAGCGGGCCGCGCGGGCGGCCTTGCGGCGCTGCTTGAGGGAGACGCGGACCTCGCGCTCGTCCTCGGCGTGCCGGCGGGCGGCGGCGGCCTTGCGCAGGCCGTAGCCGAACGACGCCACCTTGATCAACGGGTTCGCGGCGGCGGCGGACACGACGGTGGCGAGGTTGGCCACGCTGGCCGTGACGTTCTGCGCGTGCTCGGTCATCGTGTCGACCTTGGCCAGCTGCACGTTGACACCGTCCAAAGAGACCTGGACCTGGCCCAGCGCGGTGTTCACGTTGCTGACCGTGTCGGTGACGTTGCCGAGCAGCGGCCCGGTCCGGTCGTTCAGGTCGTTGATCGCCTGGGTGGCGGCGTCGACCGTGTGGCGCAGCTTGAGAATCGGCACGGCGAGCACCAGCACGAGCATCAAAAACGCGCCCGCCGCGATCAGGCCTGCGATTTCTCCGGCGGTAACGTCCATCTACGCGTCTCCTCTACTCACGTGCCTCACAGTGGGACAACGTGCAGACCCTACCGTCAGTGACCGGTGGACGCTTCACGACGCCGTCGGTGTCGGCTCCAGCAGGGGATCAGGAGTGAGAACAGGGTCGGGCGTCTCGCCGATTAAGGACGGATCCACGGCCGGCTGCGGCTTGCCCCGCTGGTCGGTGACGGCGTTCTGCACCTTGATGCTCACGGTCGAACCGGTGCACTTGTCCGGGTCGGGAGTGGGCACCAGCCCGTCCGGCCCGACCGAGGGCTGAGTGGCCGGATCCTGGGCGGCGACGGCGTCGACAGCGCACTCGGGCAGCCGCACCCACAGGTCCAGAGTGAACTCGTCCCTGGTCCAGCAGGTGTACTTGCCGGAGGTCGTGGGCTGATCGGAGCACTCCCCGCTCCGGGCCTTCCAGCCGGCCCCGGTCAGCGCGGCGGCGTAGGCCCTGTCGGTCTCCTCGAACGGCCGCTCGGACTGCGCGGTCCGCTCCCGGAACCGGCAGTCGAAGAAACACCAGATGCTGCCGCTGGTCCGGTCGTCGACCTGCTTGTCGGCCCAGGCGGGCACGCTGAGCGCATCGAGCGAGTTGAACACGGGGTCACGCGTCGCGGACCGGATCCCGAACAGCAGCGGAAGCAGCCCGAGCACCACGACGCTGAGCGTGACCAGGGTGATGACCCGCAGCCGCCGCTCGGTGCGCAGCCGGGTGCGCAACTCGGCACCCTTGCCGAGCAGGCCACCGGGAGACTCACGCTCGTCGTCGGCCGAGCTCTCACCCGCATCGGGTACGCCGCCGGCGCCGACAACCGCAACCCGCCCGGGCGGCGTGACGGTGCCGGTCCCCCGCCCCGCCACGGCGACCTGTCCGGTCCCCCGTACGGGTGACACCTCGGCCTTGCCCCGGCCGGGTGCTTCGGCAGCACCAGGACCGGGCACCTCCGCAGCGCCACGACCGGGCACCTCGGCAGCGCCACGACCGGGCACCTTGGCAGCGCCGCGGCCGGGCACGCCTGCTGCGGCGCGACCGGTCACCTCAGCGGTGCCACGGCCGGGCACTTCGGCCGCGGCCCGGACGTCGCCGGGCACCTCAGCGGCACCGCGACCGGGTACCGCGGCGGCTCCGCGTCCGGGGGTGCCCGGGGTGCCTTCCGGCGGGTCTGATGGAGCCCGGGCCGGCACTTCGCCGGTGCCGCGCCCGCGGGGTGCGTCGACGGCGGCCCGGCCGGGCAGGACCTCCGCGGCGCCACGGCTCTGCGGGAGCTCGGGGGTGCCGCGGCCCGGCGTGGCCGAACCTGTGGCGCGACCTGGCGTGGCCGGGCCTGCGCCCGGTCCCGGCGTTACCGGGCCTGAGCCATGGCCGGGTGTGACCTGGCCTGGTGTGACCTGGCCTGGTGTGACCTGGCCTGGTGTGACCTGGCCTGGTGTTACCGGGCCCGTACCCCGGCCCGGCGTGACCGGACTTGCGCCTCGGCCCGGCGTGACCGGGCCGGTGCCGTGGCCCGGCGTGACCGGGCCGGCGCCATGGCCTGATGTGACAGGGCCGGTGGCGCGGCTTGGCGTGACCGCGCCTCGGCCCGGCGTGACGGGGGCCGGACCTGGGGGCACAGCAGCGGCGCCGCGGCCGGGCAGCACCGGACCGGTCCCGCGCGCGGGGCGGCCGGGATCGTCCAGGCTGTTCGGGCGGGCGCCCGTGCCGGTGCGCTCGTCGCCGTGCGGCCCGGCGAGGCCGCTCGGCTGGGCGGGACTGCCGAGGCCACCAGGTTGTCCAGCGCCGGGACGGCCGCCCGGCCGATCCGCGCCGCCGAGATGACCGGGCGCGCCGGGGTGATCAGGGGCGCCGGATTGACCGGCACCGCCGGACTGACCCGGATGGCCCGGCTGCCGCAGACCGCCAGGCTGACCGGCACCGCCGGGCTGACCCGGATGGCCGGGCTGCCGCGGACCGCCGGACTGACCGGGACCACCGGCTTGACCGGCACCGCCGGACTGACCCGGATGACCGGGCTGCCGCGGACCGCCAGGCTGACCGGCACCGCCGGGCTGACCCGGATGGCCGGGCTGCCGAGGACCGCCGGGCTGGTTCAGAGCGCCGGGCAGGCCGCTGGGCAGGCCGGGGCCGGAGAGACCGTGAGCCGGGCCGCCCGGTGCCGGGCTGCCCGGGCGGATCGGCAGCCCGCTCGGTTCGGCGGGGCTCACCGGGCTGGGGTTGCGACCCGGACGGGCCGGGGCGTTCGGCTGGCCCGGCCCGCCGTGGCCGGGTGCGGCGCGGCCCGGGCCGCGAACGACACCGGTGCTGTGCTGGCCGCTCTCCACCGGGCCGGAGAAGGCCCCGGGACCGCCCGGCTGACCGGGACCCGTCGGCTGCCCGGGAGCGCCGGCGAGGCCGCTGGGCTGCTGGTCGGGGGCGACACGGCCGCCCGGTGACCGGCCGGGTACGGCACGGCCGGCACCCGGCTGACCGGGAGCCGGCGGCTGGACACGTCCGGGCACCGGCGGGCGGGTGCCCTGCTGACCCGGTCCGGGACGTCCGGCACCGGGCTGCGCACGGCCGCCCGCTGCGGTCCCCGGCGCACCTCGGCCGGGCTGACCGGCAGCCGGCGACCCGGGAACCGGCGCACCGGGGACCTGCGGGCCTGCTCCCGGCTGGCCGGGAACGGGACGCTGACCGGGCCGGGGAACCCGTCCGGTGCCGCGGCCCGCCGCGCGGGCGGCCGCCTCACCGGCGCGGGCGATCTGCCCGGTCGTACCGATCACACCGGACGTGCTTCCGGCCATCGCCCCGGCGCGGCCGGGGACAGCTGGAGTGCGCACGCCCTCACGGCCGGGCACGACGGGCGGTACGACCGCTGACGCGCGGACCGGCCCGGTGGTGGAACCGGGTCCGCCACGGGCGGTGGGGGCGGCCGGGCCGGGGGCGCCGCGTCGGCCGATCGGTCCTGTTCCGGGCTCGTCGGGGTCCGGGGCGCCGTGCTGGCCACCGGCGCGGCCGGTCGGCGGGATCGCGCCGGTGTGGTGGCCGAGGCGGTCGCCGGACTGCTGTCCGGGGTCGGGACGACCGTGGCGGCCGCCGCCGTCCGCCGGGCTGGTGTCCGGCCGGGCATGGGCTGCCGAGCCGGCGTTGCGGGCGCCGAAGGAATGGCCGTCGGCACCGGGTACCGCGGACACCGGACGGCTCGACCCACCCGCCTGCCGGCTGGGGCGGCCACCGGTGGCGAAGCCTCCGACCTCGTCGGGCGCGGCGTGGCCCCCGCGAGCGGGACCGGCCTGCTCCGGCGGGGCATACCCGGCGCGGGCGGGACCCGGCTGGTCCGGGGCCGCGTGACCCGCACGACCGGGACCGAACTGGTCCGGCGCGGCATGGCCGCCCCGGACAGAGGCATCCGGCTCGTCGGCCCGGGCCCGCCGACCCCGGGGTACGAAGCCCGACTGGTCCCCGCCGGGCACGAAGCCCGACTGGTCCCCACCAGGCGCGAAACCCGGCTGGTCAGGCTGTCCGGGATCGGCCGGACGACCGCCGGGATCCTGGTGCCGGGCAGCACGGCTCGCGGGCGACACCGGACCAGCCGGCAACGGCCCGGCCGCAGCAGGCGGCGGCACAGCAGCAGCACGACGACCACCAGCCGGCTCGCCAGCAGCAGGGGGCACGGCGGCACGACGACCACCAGCCGCTGGCCCACCCTCGGCGGGCGGCACAACAGCACGACGACCACCAGCAGCCGGCCCACCAGCAACGGGAGGCACAGCGGCACGGCGACCACCGGCAGCCGGCCCACCAACAGCGGGCGGCACAGCAGCACGACGACCGCCGGCAGGCGGCACAGCGGGCGATCCGGTAGACCCCGGCGCGGCGGGCGAGCCGGGCCAGCCCGGCGGTGAAGCGGGCGAGGTCGGACGAACCCCGGGCACCGCCGGAGCGTTACCCGAGGCCGGAACGGCTGAGGTGGGACTGACCGCCGGGAAGGAGCCGGACGGGTTCGGATCGATCCGTCCGCTCAGCTGCCCGGCGTCCATCTGCCGACGTCCGTGACCGGGAGGCGGCGCAGCACCGGGCTCGGGAGCCGCGGGAGCCGCGCGCCGCCCGGGCGGGCGGATGCCGGGCTCGCTGCGATCGATGGGGGCGTGCCGTCCGGTGGGCTCGCCCGGAACGCTGTCGTGGCGCGCTCCGGCCGGGCCCTGTCCGGGGACGCCTTGCCCGGGTGCCGCCTGCCAGCCACGGGTCGCGTGCTCGCCCGAGCCGGCCTGCCAGCCACCGGTCGTGTGCTCACCCGAGCCGGCCTGCCACGCCGGCGGCTGGTCGCCGCGGACCGGGGAGGCCGGTGCTGCCGGAGTGCCGTATCCCGGACCGGACCGTGGCCCGGCCGGGGACCCCGGCACCACCGGAGAGCGCGGTCCCGCCGGAACCCCGGACCCAGGACGGGAACCGGGAGCAGAACCCGGAACAGAACCAGCACCCGGACGGGAACCGGGAGCAGAACCAGCACCCGGCCGAGGACCGGGAGCAGAACCAGGGACGGGACCAGCACCAGCGCCGGGAGCCGAACCCGGAACCGGACCAGCACCGGAACGGGCGCCGGGAGCAGCGCGAGGACCTGAGCGAGGCGCCGCGGGCGAACCCGGAGCGGCAGCGGAACGCGGACCAGCCGGCGACATGGGCGCCGCCGGGAAGGCGGAGTCGTCCACCGGGTCGTCCGGTCCGGGCGCCCGGCGGCCACTCTTGCTCGTGCGGCCCTCTCCCGCCGACGTGCCGGGGCCGATCGCCGAGCGGTCCTCCTTGGCGCTGCGCAGGTCGTCGAGCCAGCCGGTCTCCTCGCGGGGCACCTCGACGGGCTCGACCGGCTCCGGCCGGCCGCGGCCGAACAGGCGGCGGCTGCGACCGGCTTGTTCGCGCTGGTCGGCGTCGTCGTCGGGCCTCTCGGCACCGCGCCTGCTCACGGCTGGTCCTCTCCGGCGGCCGGGCCGCTGTCGTCCACCTTCGGCCCGTCGCCGGACGGGCCGTTCGAGCTGCCCGCGCCGGGTGGCGTGGGCCGGGGGTCCGCGGCCGGGCCACGGACGATTCTGCGCAGGCGGGGCAACCGCTCGCCGACTGCGCGTTCCGCGCCGTGGTCGGTCGGGCGGTAGTAGTCCGCGCCGATCAGATCATCCGGCACATACTGCTGCCTAACAACACCCTTGGGGTCGTCGTGTGGATACCGGTAGCCCTTGCCGTGACCAAGGCCACGTGAGCCCGGGTAGTGCGCGTCGCGCAGGGCAGGGGGGACGGCGCCGCCGCGGCCGGCCCGGACGTCGGCCAGGGCTTCGCCCAGGGCGGTGGTCACGGCGTTCGATTTCGGGGCGGTGGCCAGGTGGACCACGGCCTGGGCCAGGTTGAGCTGGGCCTCGGGCAGGCCGACCGACTGCACGGCCTGGGCCGCGGCCGTCGCGATCAGCAGCGCCTGGGGGTCGGCCATGCCGACGTCCTCGCTGGCGAAGATCACGATGCGCCGGGCGATGAACCGTGGGTCCTCGCCGGCGACCAGCATCCGGGCCAGCCAGTGCAGGGCGGCGTCCGGGTCGGAGCCGCGCATGCTCTTGATGAACGCGCTGATCACGTCGTAGTGGGCGTCGCCGTCGCGGTCGTAGCGGACCGCGGCCACGTCGACGGCCTGCTCGGCGGTGGCCAGGTCGATCTCGGTGGCGCCCTGGGCGGCGGCGGAACCGGCCGCGGCCTCCAGCGCCGTCAGGGCCTTGCGGACGTCGCCGCCGGCCAGCCGTACCAGATGCTCCTCGGCCTCGTCGGTGAGCGTGACCGCGCCGCCCAGGCCGCGGGGGTCGGTGACCGCGCGGCGGACGAGCTGCCGCACGTCGTCGTCGCCCAGCGCCTGGAGGGTGAGCAGCACGCAGCGCGACAGCAGCGGGGAGATCACCGAGAAGTACGGGTTTTCGGTGGTGGCCGCGAGCAGGGTCACGGTGCGGTCCTCGACCGCGGCGAGCAGCGAGTCCTGCTGGGTCTTGCTGAAGCGGTGCACCTCGTCGATGAACAGCACGGTCGGAGGGCCGCCGGCGCGGCGTTCGCGGCGGGCGGTGTCGATGACCGCGCGCACGTCCTTGACCCCGGCGGTCAGTGCCGACATGGCCACGAACTTGCGGTCGGTGGCCCCGGCGACGAGGTGCGCGATGGTGGTCTTGCCGGTGCCCGGCGGACCCCACAGGATGACCGACATCGGCGTGGTGCCGGTGACGAGCTGGCGCAGCGGGGCCCCGGGAGCGAGCAGGTGCTGCTGACCGACGAGCTCGTCGATGCTCGCCGGGCGCATCCGCACGGGCAGCGGGGAGTCCTCGGACCAGGTGGTGAAGCCGGCGGACGCCGCACCGGCCGGTGGCGCGGTGCGGACACCACCCGGCTCGGTCAGCGGAAAGAGTCCGTCGAATTCCATCGGCAACGACAGTACCGGCCCGCCCTCGTGTGCCGGAAATGCACCGAAGGCGGGCCGTATGCCGAAATCAGCGGATCAGCCGCGGCCAGGGCGACGGCCACGGAAGCTGCGGCCGCTGCCGCTGCTCGTGTTGCGCGGGCCGCTGCCCACGCCGGCCAGGTACAGCGACAGCAGGAGCAGACCCAGCGAGGCCATGGTCGAGAAGTTGAACAGGTCGGGAGCGCCGAGGTTGGTGTCGAAGAGATCGAGCAGCAGCCAGATGCCGAAGACGATCGCGGCGGCGATAGCAAGCATGGGTTCCTCCGGGGGGATGAGAGCACTTGTCGTGCTACTACCCCGGTGCTGGTCACGAGTAAACTCCACCGTGGATCACCGGATCCGGCGTCGGGGCATCCACCGGCGTCACGGTCGCCTCCGAGCCGCGGGCGACCAGGTAGAGCGGCGCCGCCACCGCCAGGACCGCCGCACCGACCAGCAGGGACATCCGCAGGTCGGCGGCCGACGCCACGGCGGTCAGTGTGACCAGGCCCAGCGCACCGGCGGGCTGGCTCACCATCGAGTTCAGCGACAGCAGACTGGCCCGGTACGGCCCGTCGACCTGACGGTGCAACAGCCCGTTGTGCACCGGGTTCGCCGCCCCGTGCACGGTGTAACAGACCAGGTACGCCGCGATCACTCCCACCGGCCCGGCGAACAGAGCCATCCCGACCACCGTCACGCCCTGCAGGATCCGCAGCACGAAGCCGGTCCACGGCGCTCCGATGCGGCGGGCCAGCAGCGGGATCAGCGCCGCGCCGAGGGCCGACGCCAGCCAGCCCACCGAGCCGACCGGCCCCATCAGCGCCGACGCCCGGCCCGGGTCGCCGACGACCTCGGCCAGCCGGACCGGCATCAGGCTCTCGAACGCCACCATGCCGAAGCCCCAGAAGAGCTCCACCGCCACCAGCGCCGCGATGACCCGGGAGCGCCGCAGCAGGCTCAGCGCGCCACTGATCGCGGCCGGCACCCCACGCACGGACCGGGCCAGCGCGGCGAACCCGCGGCCCGGGCGGCGCTCGGTCATCAGCAGCGCCACCGCCGCCAGCGACACGAGCTGCAGGCCGAGAGCGACGTAGACCGGCAGGCTCAGCGCTCCGCCCGGCACGGTCGGGCCGACGGCGACCAGACCTCCGGTGAGCAGAGCACCCGCGGCGACGGCGACGCCCAGGACCACCCCGCTGCGGCTCAGGCCCGTCTCGATGTCGGCCTGCGCGTCGGCGGCCAGCGCGTGGTCGACGTACCAGGCCTCCAGCGGGCCGCTGTCCAGGGCGCGGTAGAGGCCCTGCAACAGGTAGAAGATCATGAACATCAGTACCGAGTCGGCCACCGTGAGCAGCGACAGGGCGGTGATCTCGATGGCGCCGGCCAGCAGCAGCACCGGTCGCCGGCCGATCGCGTCGGACAGACCTCCGGTCGGCAGCTCCAGCAGCAGGACGGCCAGTCCCTGCAGGGCGGCCGCGGAGCCGTACTGGGCGAGGCTGAGGCCACGGTCCAGCGGGAGCAGCACGGTGACCGGGATCATCAGGCCGACCGGGAGCCAGCGCAGGGCCAGCAGCCACAGGAAACGACGCCGCGCCTGCACTGCCGTCAGCGCTTTCACGCCGGGTCCTCGATCCTCGGCACGGCATACAGATAGAGGAGAACCTGCCGGGCGTCCGGCGCCGGATCGCTCTCGCTACGGGCGCGATAGCGCTCGATGACCGTGTCGAGCTCGGCGGTGAGCGCGCTGAGCTGCTCGCTGCCCAGGCTCAGGATGTAGTCGGAGAAGCCGGCGGCGGTCCGCCAGGCCGGCGGCTCGGCCGGCCGGGCCCGCTGCCAGCTCTCGGCCCGGGCGACCAGGCGCTGCAGGCCGTAGCTGTCGAGCCAGTCGGAGGCGGCGGTCGCGTCGGGGTCCCCCGCGAACGCGTCGCGCTGCCAGCTGCTCACGTCGTGGGCGGCCCGCCACCAGCGCTCGCGGCCGCGGCCGGCGCTCTCGTCCTCGACGACCAGCCCGACGTCGGCCAGCTGGCGCAGGTGGTAGCTGGTGGCGCCGGTGTTGGTGCCGAGCGCCTCGGCGAGCCGGGTGGCGGTGGCCGCCCCGTCCAGCCGTAGCCGGCCCAGCAGCCGCGAGCGCAACGGGTGGGCGAGGACCCGGATCTGCTTGCCGTCGAGGTGGACCTGAGTGCGCTCCATGACTTGCACAATACTTGTGCACAGAAATTGTGCAAGCCTTCGTGTCAGAATGGCGGCCATGATCGAGGTCCGGCGCGCCGGCGTGGCGGATGCCGCCGAGCTCCTGCGTCTGCGCAGCGTGATGATGGATTCGGTCCGTCCCGGCGGCGGCGACCCGCAGGCCTGGATCGGGCCCGGTGTCGCGGTCGTGCGCCGGCTGCTCGATCCGGGCAACGACACCATGGCCGCGTTCGTGGTGGACAAGCCGGACGGCCCGGGGCTCGCGGCCTGCGTCGTGGGCACGATCGATCAGCGGCTGCCGGGCCCGAACGACCCGACCGGGCTGCGCGGGTACGTGCTCAACGTCGCGACCGACCCCGCGTACCGCCGCCGGGGTTTCTCCCGGGCCTGCATGACCGCCCTGCTCGCCTGGTACGAGCAGCGCGGCATCGGGGCGATCGACCTGCGCGCCTCGGCGGAGGGCGAGCCGCTCTACGCCTCGCTCGGCTTCGTGCGCAACCGCGACCCGGGCATGCGCCTGTTCATCCCAGCGCGTTGACCGCCTTGGCGACCACCAGGGCCGCGGTGACCAGCGAGATCGCCGACTGCAGCATCATGGTCAGCTTGGCCCAGCGCGACAGCGGCAGCGTGTCCGTCGGGCTGAAGGCGGTCGCGTTGGTGAACGCCAGATACAGGTAGTCGGCGAACTGCGGCCGCCAGTCCTTGGGCGCCATGTCCGGAGTGGTCATCTGCGGGAAGAGAAAATCCGGGTACGGGTCGGTGCCGGCCGCCCGTTCCAGTGCCCCGCCGCGGTCCAGCTCCCAGTACCAGACCGCGAAGGTCAGCACGTTGATCAGCCAGATCGAGGCGCCGCTGCGCAGCAGGTCCGCCGCACTGCCGGTGTCGGCGCCGCCGGCGATGTCGGTGACCAGCCGCACGACCGACCAGGCCGTGCCCAGGCTGGCCACGGCGATCAGGCCCAGGCTCAGCCGGCGCAGCATGGGGGTCCGGCGCTCCAGCCGGCCCGGGTTCGCGGCCACCAGCGCGCCGACGACGACCACCTCGACGGCCGGCAGCACCCACCACGCGCCCATGCTGTACCGCTCGGGCAGGGTCAGCTGCAGGGCGATCATCACGGCGATGGCCAGGGCGAACGGCCAGCGCTGCTCGCCGCGGCTGAGCCGGCGCCAGAACGGCCGTGCGTCCAGATCCTCCTCGAAACCCACCGGCCCATCATGGCCCCTTGACCTCAACCGAGGTTCAACCCGCACGCTGCGACGATGACCGGAATTCTCGACGAGGCCCTGCGGCGGCTGCACACCACCGGGCCCGAACACGACGGCTGGCTGTCCAACCACGGCCCGATGGCGGCCGAGGCGCTGGTCCACCACGGGCACGCCGACCAGGTGCACCGGTGGCTGGACACCTACGAGCGACGGCTGGTGGAGGTGCCGCGGGGCATCGCACCGATCGCCGCGGACGAGTGGCGGGAACCGCTCGGTGACCCGGTGCGCACAGGCGACTGGCTGGCGTTCTTCGACCGGGCGGTGCGTGCCGAGCCGTGGCCGGACGTGCTGGCGCTCTGGTGGCCGCGGCTGCTGCCCGGCGTCGCCGCGGGGGCGACGCACGGGGTGATCAGGGTCGGGCACGCGGTGCGGGCGCTGCGCGAGCAGGAGACCCCGGCGCGGGTGGCCGAGCTGGGGCAGGGGCTGGCGTACTGGGCGGCGCGGTGGCAGCCGCTGGCGCCGGCCGGGCGGGGGCCGTACCGGAGCTCGGATCCGCGGGCGGCGCTCGATGCCGTACCGCGGGTGCCGGACCAGCGCTCCGGCATCCGGTCCCGGCTGGCCCAGCTCGCCGACCTGCCGGGCTGGCCGGCCGCGGTCGGGGCCGTGCCCGGCCCGGACCAGGACACCGTCGAGGACCGGCTGGCCGGGATAGTCACGGCGGCGGTGCGCCTGCACACCACCCACGGGTACGGGAACCCGGTGCTGCTCGTGCACGCGGCAACGGCACCGCTGGCCGTACTGCGGACTCTGCCGGCGCTGCCGGTCGCGCTGCACGGGCCGAGCCTCGCGGCGGCGTGGGCGGCCACCGCCGCGGTGACGGCCGCCTACGCTCCCCCGGCCGCTCGCGCTTTCACACCGGGTGCCGGTGATGCGCCGGCCGTGCTGCGGCAGGCCACCGAGTCCGGTGACGCGCACGCCATCAAGTTCGCCGACGCGGCGATCGAGATGTGGCAGCGCGATCCGGATCCGGTGCTGCTGGCCGCGTCCCGGCACGCCACGGAACTGATCCTGAACGAATGACGGTAATTGCCGGCAGTCCTTGTGCAGAAATACGGCCGGCGGTTCGGCGCGCGCGGTTCTCCTGGCATTCCGCGACTTCGCTGGACAAGATTTTCCGGAGCACTAGAGTGGTCGCTGCTTCCACAGTGGAATTCGCTGAATGCGTAGCCGCCACAAAGTCTCCCGCCGACTGAGGACGCCCATGCCCGAATCACCCTCGTCCGCCGTGCCTACGCCGGACGACACCCTGTTGCGGGGTCGGCTGCTGTGGCTGGTCGCGGCGCCCGCCGGGGCCGCCGCGCTGCTGTTCGCGGTCACCGCCGGCTACCTCTGGGCCGGCGGGGCGGACCGGTCGGACCTGGTGCTGATCATCGTCTTCCTGCTGGGCGTGGTCGCGCTCACCGTCGTGGCCGGCCAGGCGGTGGGGACGGTCCGGCGCCTCGACGACCGGCCGGCCCGGCTGCGGGCCGAGCTCGCCGAGGCGCGCGCGCAGACCGCGCTGGCCCGCGCCGATCTCGCCGACACCCGGGCCGAGACCACGGCCGCGCTGACCGAAGCGGCCGGCTACCGCGCCGCGGTCGAGAACGCCCGGGCCGAGCTCGAGGCGCTCGGCGAGCGGGTGCGGCTGGCCGAGGAACGGCCGATGCCGGTACGCACGTCAGCCGGGCGCCAGGTCGAGGTGTTCGTCAACCTGTCCCGCCGCCTGCAGTCGCTGGTGCACCGCGAGATCAAGCTGCTGGACGCGCTGGAGAACGAGGTCGAGGACCCCGACCTGCTCAAGGGCCTGTTCCAGGTCGACCACCTGGCCACCCGCATCCGCCGCCACGCGGAGAACCTCGCGGTGCTGGGCGGGGCGGTCTCCCGGCGGCAGTGGAGCCGGCCGGTGGCGCTGACCGAGGTGCTGCGCTCGGCCATCGCCGAGGTCGAGCACTACTCCCGGGTCAAGCTGGTGCCGCCGATCGACGGCACGGTGCCCGGGCACGCGGTGGCCAGCATCATCCACCTGGTCGCCGAGCTGATCGAGAACGCGACGATGTTCGCCCCGCCGCAGACCCAGGTGCTGCTGCGCGCGCAGCACGTCGCGGCCGGGGTGGCGGTCGAGGTCGAGGACCGGGGGCTGGGCATCCAGCGCGAGGACCAGGACCGGCTGAACAGGCTGCTGCTCAACCCGGAGGACATCAATCTGGACGAGCTGCTGCGCGACGGCCGGATCGGCCTGTTCGTGGTCTCGATGATCGCCCGCCAGCACGGCGTCACCGTGCAGCTGCAGGGCAACATCTACGGCGGCACCCAGGCTGTGGTCATCCTCCCGCAGCAGCTGCTCGGCTCGGCCCAGGACGACCGCGGTCCGGTGGCGGCCCAGCCCGCCCTGACCCAGAACACCATGGAGCTGGTGCAGCGGGTCCCCGGGCCGTCGCAGATCGCGGCGCCCCCGCCGACCTGGCCGGCTTTCGCCGGGGCCCCGGACGCCGCCGCTCCCGCACTGGTCTCCGCGGTGCCCGCCTCCGCACCACCCGTCCCGGCTTCACCGGCTTCCGCCTCACCGGCATCCGCACCACCGGCGTCCGCCGACCGGGCGCCGGTGGTGGCCGAGGCGCCGCGGCGCACCGGCGCCGAGGTGGCCGAGGGCCGGCCCACCGTCACCCCGCCCCCGCTGCCGCGCCGGCACAGCCAGACCCATCTGGCGCCGCAGCTCCAGTTCGGACCGCCGCCGCCGGCCCCCGAGGACGACGGGGCCGAGCACGATCCCGGCCTCATGGCCTCGTTCATGCAGGGCGTCTCCCGCAGCGACGCCGGGCCGGCCGCGACCGAGCAGCACTGACTCCCCCGCTCCACCCAGACCGAGCCCCGCTGAGAAAGGTGTGCTCAGATGCTGAGCAACGACCCGGTACGTTCCGCCCAGGACCTCGTCTGGCTGCTGTCCGGGCTGGTCGAGCGCGTCCCGGACACCCGTAGCGCGCTGCTGCTCTCCTCCGACGGGCTGCGCAAGGCCGCGCACGGACTGGACGACGACGGCGCCGACCACCTGGCCGCCATCGCCTCCGGGTTGTTCTCCCTGGCCCGCAGCGCCGGGTCACGGTTCGGCGGCGGGGAGGCGGTGCGCCAGGTGGTGGCCGAGCTGGAGGACGCCCTGCTGTTCGTGTCCGCCGCCGGCTCCGGCGCGGTGCTCGCCGTCATCGCGGGCAAGGACGCCGACCCGGGAGTGCTCGGCTACGAGATGGCGCAGCTGGTCAAGAGTGTGCGGCCGTACCTGGGCACCCCGGTCCGGCAGGCGGCCGGCCATCCCGGCGGCGCGGGACGGTGACGATGGGGCGGCCCGACGACGAGCACTGGCTCGACGACGCCGCGGGACGACTCGTCCGGCCGTACACGGTGAGCAACGGGCGCACCCAGCCCAGCACCCACCTGGAACTGCTGTCGATGGTCAAGGCGACCGGCCGGCTGCCGCACGGTCAGCTCGAGCCCGACCACGCCGAGGCCCTCGGGTTGTGCGGCAGCCCGACGACGGTCGCCGAGGTCGCCGCCCGGCTGCGGCTGCCCGCGGTCGTCACCAAGATCCTGCTTTCCGACCTGGTCGACGCCGGCGCCATCGACACCCGATCCCCCGGCCCGGCGGCCGAACCCACCAATACGGCGGTACTGGAGACCATTCTCAATGCCTTACAGCGACGACTCTGATCCGTTCCCGACGCCGCTCAAACTGCTCATCGCCGGCGGGTTCGGGGTGGGCAAGACGACGTTCGTGGGCGCGGTCAGCGAGATCGAGCCCCTGCGGACGGAGGAGATCCTCACCACCGCCGGCGTCGGCACCGACAACCTGACCGGCATCGAGCGCAAGACGACCACCACGGTCGCGATGGACTTCGGCCGGATCACCATCGACCGGCGGCACATCCTCTATCTGTTCGGCACGCCCGGCCAGGAACGCTTCTGGTTCATGTGGGACGAGCTGTCCGCCGGGGCGATGGGCGCGGTCGTGCTGGCCGACACCCGGCGGCTGCAGGACTGTTTCGCGGCGGTGGACTTCTTCGAGTCGCGCGGCATCGGCTTCCTGGTGGCCGTCAACCAGTTCGACAACGCGTTCCGGTACGAGCCGGCCGACGTGCGCAGCGCGCTCGACCTGCGGCCCGAGGTGCCGATCGTCAGTTGCGACGCCCGTGACAGCCGGTCCGCCACGGGTGTGCTCGTCCAGCTCATCCAGCACCTGCTCGGCGTACATCCCACCCCGACGGCCATCCGGAGCTTGGCATGATCTACGACTCGTCCCCGCACCACCCGCTGACCCCGACCGACCTGGAGGTGCCGCTGCGGATGCGGCGGCTGCGCGAGCTGGGCCTCGGTGAGCAGCCGGACCCGGAGTTCGACGACTTCGCCCGCAAGCTGACCGAGGTCACCGGCGCCCCGTACGCGATGGTGAACTTCATCAGTGAGGACCGGCAGTACTTCGCCGGCCTGCACACCGTGGCCAAGGGTGACCCGTCCGCGACGCCGGGCCGGGTCATGGACCGCGACCACGGCTACTGCCCGCACGTGGTGGTACGCCGCAAGGCGCTGGTTCTCGACGACGTCTGCGACTACCCCCGCTTCGCCGGCAACCCGGTGGTCGACGAGATCGGGATCCGGTCCTATCTCGGGGCGCCGCTGATCGACCGGACGGGCACGACCCTCGGCACGATCTGCGTGGTGGACGTGGAGCCCCGCCCGTGGGGGCGGCCCGGCCTGGAGACCATCAAGTCGATGGCCGCCGAGCTGATCACCCAGATCCACCGGCGGGAGGACGGCCGCTGATCGCGGTTCACGGGATGACGGCCTCCTCGGCCGGACGTGCGGCCAGCCGTTGCGACCACTGGCCCTTGGCCGTCCCCAGGGCCACCTCGGCCAGGCGGATCAGCTGCACGTCGGAGGTGCCGGCCGGGGCGAAGATGTGATGGGCGTCGCGCAGGTAGCGCTCCACCGGCCGGTCCGCGTAGAGCCCGGCCGCGGCGTGGATCTCCATCGCGTTGCGGGCACTGTCCAGAGCGGACTCGACGTTGATGAGCTTGGCGTTCATCAGCTCCGCGTCGCAGGGCAGCCCCTGGTCCAGCGTGTGCACGGCGTGGTACGCGGCCAGCCGCGCGGTCATCAGCCGGGACTGCATCTGGCCGAGCTTGAGCTTGATCGGCAGCAGTTCGCCGAGCGGCTTGCCGTAGCGGTGCCGCTCGCTGACGTACGCCGAGGTCTCCTCGACCAGGGCCTGGTGGATGCCCAGCGCCACCGCGGTCAGGTTCGGGCGGCCGTACAGGATGCTGGAGGAGTAGGCCACGGAGAGGCCGTCGCCCTCGGCACCCAGCCGGTTGGCCGCCGGGATCCGGCAGTCGGCGAAGACGAGCTCGCCGAAGCTGAAGCCGTGCAGGCCCATCGCGGCCCGGTGCGGGCCGAGCGAGAAGCCGGGCCGGTCGGCCTCCACCAGGAACGCCGACAGGCCCTTGGAGCCGGTGCCGGTGCGCACCACCACACCGTGCAGGTCACCGACGTGGCTGTTGCCGACGAAGACCTTGCGTCCATTGAGGACGTAGTCCGAGCCGTCGCGCTCGGCCGTGGCCGACATGCCCAGCACGTGCCCGCCGGAGTGCTCCTCGGTGACGGCGATCGTCGGCAGGCACTCCCCCGCCGCGATGGCCGGCAGCCACTTCGCCTGCTGGTCGGCGTCGCCGAAGTGAAGGATCTTGGCCACGCCCAGCTGGGACGCCTGCACCATGGCGCCCATCGCACCGCTGACCCGGGCCAGCTCCTCGATGATGATGGTCTTGGCCAGGTGACCGAGACCCATGCCGCCGTGCCCGGGGCCGATCGTGACACCGATCCAGCCCTGGCGGGCGATCAGCCGCGAGAGGTCGTACTGGACCGCGCGGGAGGCTTCCATCTCGTCGATCCGCAGGCGCACCTCGGTCTCCGCGAACGCTCGCACCTCCTGACGCAACTGTTCATGGCGCGCGGTCATGAAGTACGCGTCCACTGCAACTCCTTGTGGGGTCGGCAAGCGGCGACAGACAACAGCGACTCGACACGAACACCGGTGGGCGCGCCGTCGCTGCCGCTGATCGTATCCGCGCAGACACGTATAGTGATAGATCAACGATCAAGAGAAATACTCACAACTGACTAGCGCCACCCGGGAATCCGGGCAAAGCGGTCCACAGTGGAGGTACGTCAGGGGCGCCCGCCGAAGGCCCAATTGTGCACCTCGACGGCGGCGTACCGGTCGGCGGTCAGGACCGTCCGCGCCCGGCCGGCATCGACCGCCCGGACCAGCGCCGCCGTGCCCAGCCAGGCGACACCGTCGTCGGCCAGCAGCGGGCCGTACGCGATCAGCTCGTCCGCCGCGGCCGGCAGGGCGAGGTCGGCGCCCGGCCCCGCGCCGAGGCCGAGCACCAGGTAGCGATGGCCGCCGCTCCGGCCGCCCGAGAAGTCCCACATCGTGCGCCCGAGCAGGTTGCGCCATCGGCGCAGCAGCACGTCCCGGTACACGCCGGCCTGGTAGTTGGGTTCCTCGAAGGCGAACGCGCGCGCCGCAGCGGGATCGGGCAGATCGACGATGTGCACGCTGCCGGTCGCCGTCTCACCGTCGTCGGTGAGAGTCGGGCCGCGGGCGATCATCCCGGCCGCATAGCCGTCCATGTAGGACCAGTGCGCCGACAACAGTTCGTCGCGCAGCGCCGCTGAGCCGGGCCGGTCCCGGTGGTAGCAGAAGAACTCCATGCCGGCAGGCTAGTCGGCCAGGCGGAACAGCAGCGCGGTCTCCCACTTGTGCTGGTCCGGCTCCTCGGCCGGGTTGGTCAGCAGCACCTCCAGCCGGGCGCCCCACACCTCGCCCTCCGGGGTCGGGGTCACGTCCCAGCGCACTCCCTGGTGCTGTCCCCAGTCCAGCAGCGTGGCGGTGACACCCATCAGCTCGTCGGGGTGGCCGACGTGGGTGAGGGTCGCGTACCGGCCCGCGGGCAGCACGTCGACGAAGTCCGGCTCGGCGACCTCGATCGGCGCCGACAGCGGGATGCCGGCCTCCACGACCAGCTCAGCGGACATGTCGATCACCCGGTAGCGGAAGAAGGGGGCGCCGGCCGGCACCACCCCGCGCTCGCCCAGCCAGCCGAACATCGCCGGCAGATGATCGGCGACCCGGGCGAACTCGGTCATGGTGATCGACTCGCGCCGGGCGACGTACAGCTGCTCGTCGCGCCACAGGATGGTGGGTTCGGCCAGCACGGGCGCCTCCTCGGTGACGGGTTGGCTCCATCATCGGCAACGGTCACCGGAAGCGCACCTCGATGGCCGCCGATCCGGCTACGCGACGCCCAGCGCCTCGCCGACACCGCGCAGCGGCGTCTTGAGCAGGCCGGTGGCGCGGGTGCTGTCCAGCCGGACCTCCGCGGCGCCCGCCGTGAGGTCGCTCTCGGCGATCGTGCACACCGGCACGGCCGCCGGGTCGAGTCCGTAGCGCCTCGCCACCAGGCGACCGAGCTCCGCGCGGCTCACTGCCTGCGGCCCGGCGACATTGATCAGGCCCTGGTATCCGCCGCCGGCCAGTTCCAGGAGCGCGGCGGCCAGGTCGGTCGCGTCGATCGGGCAGCGGACCATGTCGCTGAAGAGGACACCCCGGGCCCGGCCGGTGATGAGGTCCAGGGCGAAGCGGACCTGCTTGCTGCGCTCGTCCCCGACGATCAACGAAGTCCGGACCAGGGCGGCTGCCGGGTCGATCGCGGCGACGGCCGTCTCGGCCGCTGCCTTCGCCGCACCGTACGGGTAGATCGGGGTCGGCGCCGCCTCGTCGCCGTAGGGCTCGGGCCGGCCGCCGTGCAGCGCGTCGGAGGACACGTGCACCAGACGGGCACCGGCCTCGGCAGCGGCGAGGGCCACGTGGGCTGCCCCGTCGGCGCAGATCGCCCAGCTGTCCGCCCGGTACGCCGCGTTGACCACGACCGCCGGCCGGACCCGGGAGACCAGCGCGCGGACCGCCTCGCGATCCGTGATGTCCAGCCGGGACCAGCCGCTCGCGCCGGTGGTGGAGGTCCCGGCGACCTCGGCCCCGGCCGCCGACGCCAGCCGGGCCACCTCGCTGCCGAGATGACCGCTGGCGCCGACGACCAGCACCCGCATCAGTTCGAGGGCTCCACCGGGGCTGCCACGCCGTCCGTGCCCGGCGTCGCCGCCGTGGCCTTCGGCTTCGCGTCGATGCCGGCCTCCAGCCGCTGCTGGGCGGTGATCGGCGTCGGCGCGGTGGTCAGCGGGTCGTAGCCGCCGCGGGTCTTCGGGAACGCGATGACCTCGCGGATCGACTCGTTGCCGGAGAGCAGCATGCAGGTGCGGTCCCAGCCGAGGGCGATGCCGGCGTGCGGCGGCGGCCCGTACTTGAACGCCTCCAGCAGGAAGCCGAACTTGTCCTGGGCCTCCTCCGGGGTGATGCCGAGCAGGTCGAAGACCCGGCTCTGCACGTCACCGCGGTGGATACGGACGCTGCCGCCGCCGATCTCGTTGCCGTTGACCACGATGTCGTACGCGTAGGCCAGCGCCTGGTCCGGCGCCTCCTCGAACTTGTCCATCCACTCGGCGTTCGGCGAGGTGAACGGGTGGTGCACGGCCGTCCAGCCACCGTCGTCGGTCTTCTCGAACATGGGCGCATCGACGACCCAGCAGAACGCCCAGGTGGACTCGTCGATCAGCCCCGACCGCTTGGCGATCTCGATGCGGGCCGCGCCCAGCAGCTCCTGGGCCTCGCGGCGCTCGGTCGCGGCGGCGAAGAACACCGCGTCGCCCGGCTTCGCGCCCACCACGTCGGCCAGCCCGGCCAGGTGCGCCTCGGACAGGTTCTTGGCGACCGGGCCGCGCGCCGCTCCGGTCTCCGCGTCCAGCACCACGTACGCCAGGCCACGGGCGCCGCGCGCCTTGGCCCAGTCCTGCCAGCCGTCGAGCTCCTTGCGGGTCTGCGCGGCGCCGCCCGGCATGACGACCGCGCCGACGTAACCCCCGGCGTCGATCGCCCCGGCGAACACCCGGAACTCGGTGCCGCGCAGGTAGTCGGTCAGCTCGGTCAGCTCGACGCCGTACCGCAGGTCGGGCTTGTCGGAGCCGTACCGGTTCATCGCGTCGGTCCAGGTGATCCGCGGGATCGGGGTCTGGACGGTGTAGCCGGCGAGCTCGCCCCACAACTTGACGACGAGTTCCTCGCCGAGCTCGATGATGTCGTCCTGGGTCACGAAGGACATCTCGATGTCGAGCTGGGTGAACTCCGGCTGCCGGTCGGCGCGGAAGTCCTCGTCGCGGTAGCAGCGGGCGATCTGGTAGTAGCGCTCCATGCCGGCCACCATCAGCAGCTGCTTGAACAGCTGCGGGGACTGCGGCAGGGCGTACCAGGTGCCCGGCTGCAGCCGGACCGGGACCAGGAAGTCCCGGGCGCCCTCGGGCGTCGACCGGGTCAGCGTCGGCGTCTCGATCTCGTTGAAGTCCCGCGCGTGCAGGATCTCCCGGGCGATCTGGTTGGCCCGGCTGCGCAGCTTCAGCGCGTTGGCCGGGCCGCTGCGGCGCAGGTCCAGGTAGCGGTACTTGAGGCGCAGGTCGTCGGAGGCGGTGATGGTGTCGTCGACGGGCAGCGGCAGCGGCGCGGCTTCGGAGAGCACGACCAGCTCGCTCGCGGTGACCTCGACGGCCCCGGTGGGCAGGTCCGGGTTCTCGTTGCCGGCCGGGCGCTGGGTGACCTCACCGGTGACCTTCACACAGAACTCGTTGCGCAGCGCGTGCGCGTCCTCCTCGCGGAAGACGACCTGCACGACACCCGAGGCGTCACGCAGGTCGACGAAGATGACACCGCCGTGGTCGCGGCGGCGGGCGACCCACCCGGCGAGCGTCACCGTCTGACCGGCGTGGCTCGCACGCAAGCTGCCGGCGTCATGGGTACGGATCACGGAAACTTCTCCTCACAGGGGTTCACGGGGCGCACCCGACATTGTGTCAGCTACGCCCCGTACCGCTGCGCACAGGCCCGGGACCGCACCGCTCACTGAGGCACGATGTACGCGGTCGCCTGCAACGTGACCAGATTGTCGGCGCTGACCCCGGTGACCGTGACGACCACCATGCGCTGGCTGTCGCCCCGGCTGTTGGCCGCGGCCAGCGACGTCTGGATGCAGTAGGCGTCGCCCTTGCGCATGGCGTATTCCTTGGTCGACGGGATGGCGCTGAACTGAATCTGCTCGGCGCACGCGTTCGGCGTCATGGCGCTCTCTCCCACCGCCGCGACGACGCCGTCACTGAACTCCATCTTGGCGATCCCGCCCGTGCACGCGTCGAGGGAGATGTCCGCCGCGCCCTCCGCGTCGAGCCGGGGCTCGTCCAGATCGATCTTCCGGGTGTCGCAGCCGGTCACCTGCACGTTCAGGGTGCGCTTCTCGTAGAACAGCTTGAAGACCGACTGCGGGTTGAGCGGCGCGGCGCTGGCCTCCCCGGCGGGCGGCTCGGCCGGCTCCGGGTCGGCGGTGGGCCCGGTGCCGGCCGTCGGTTCGGCGGCCGGCGCTGTGGGGTCCGCGCCCTGCGCCGGGCCGGGCGCGGGCGGAAGCGCCGCCACGGTCTCCTCGGCGTTGTCCGCCTTGCTCAAGGCCCACGCCGCGACCCCGAGGGAACCGAGAGAGAGCAGCACCGCGACGGCGGCGACGAGCATGGCCAGCCGGGCCACGCCCCGGCCCGGCCCGGGACCCGCGGACACCGGGGACCCGTACGGCGCCCCGGAGACCGGCGGCTGCTTCGGCGCACCGGGCGCCGGGGCCTGGGCCTGGCCGAAGGCCGGCGGGCGGGAGGCGGACGGTGGCATGGACGGGCCGGCGCCGGACGGCGGCTGCGGTGAGGACACCCGAACTCCAAGATCGATGACCGGGACGACTCGGTCGAACGGACACGAGAAGCGCCGGAACGGTTGAAAGTGCTTTTTCACGCAGCCGGCGGTACGCAACACTCGATCGGCGCGCATCCGGGACGATATTCCGCACATCGTCGGCCGTGCATCGATGATTAAGGCAAGAGTGGTGACCGAAAGCACGAGTACACACACAGACAGTCGGCGGGAGCGCTGGCGCGCCCTCAACATGGGTGACAAGGCCGGCGTGATCTCGGCCGTCATCGCGGCGGTGACGGCGCTCGCGGCCGGGGGCAACTGGGCCTGGCAGCACTTCTCCGGCCCGGACGACCAGGTGGTGTCGGGCACTGCCACCACCGCGCCCGCGATCCCGCCCGCCACCCCGCCGGCCCGGTCGGACACGAGCCCCCCGGCCGGTACGACGGTGACCCCGCCCGGGACGGGTGCCGGCACGCCGCTGGACAGCCTGGACCGGATCGGCGGCACGGTGGTGGCCCTGCCCGACGGCGTGACCGCGGCGGACTACACCCGGCCGGTGGCCGTCGAGTGCCCCAGTAACAACACCGGTGACCAGACCCGGACCCTCACCTACGAGCTCGACCGCAGGTTCCGCACCTTCGCGGCCACGGTGAGCGGCTGGGCGGAGACCCGCAAGGCGGATCCGGTCGAGGTGCGGGTCTACACGAAGACCCGGCAGAAGGACGACACCTTCCGGACCCTCGAGGCCGGCGTGCAGGGTGGTGTCGTCAACGAGCCCGGCCGCGCGTTGAGCGCCAAGGTCACCGGAGCCGATCAGCTGCTGGTCGAGGTGCGCTGCCAGCGTCCGGACGGGATCGTCATCCTGGATGCGGCGACCCTCGGCGGCTGACCTGGGCACGTACCATTCCAGCCGTGGACTCTCACAGCGGGGCGGAATCCGCCTCGGTCGACCAGTTGGACCGGCAGATCCTCCAGGGACTGCGGCTTGCTCCGCGGGTTCCGTTCGCCCGGCTGGCGGCTGTGCTGGCCGTCTCCGAGCAGACCGTCGCCCGGCGCTATCAGCGGATGCGCACCCGGGGGCTGATCCGGGTCTTCGGGCAGGCCGACCCCGAGCGGCTGCCCGGGACCACGTACTGGACGCTGCGGATCTCCTGCCGGCCCGGCACCGCCGCCGTGACGGCGCAGGCGCTGGCGCGGCGCACCGACACCAGCTGGGTGACGATCGGGGCCGGCGGCGCCGAGCTGACCTGCGCGGTGCGGGTCACCGCCGACCACGATCGCCGCGAGGGCCTGCTGCATCATCTGCCGCGGGCGGCCAACGTGCTCTCGCTCAGCGCCCATCAGGTGCTGCACCGCTTCGTGGGCCGGGGCGAGACCGACTGGATCGCCGGCGACGAGCAGTTGAGCGCGGGGCAGCGCGAGCAGTTGCTGGACGGCGCCGACCCCGGCGTACGGGTGGGGGCTGAGCTGCAGCTGAGGGGCGAGGGCGGCGCCCGGGTCGAGCCCGGGGACCGGGCGCTGCTCGCCGCGCTCGCCCGGGACGGCCGGGCCGGTTATGCCGCGCTGGCCACCGTCACCGGCTGGACGCAGCGCAAGGTCGCCCTGCGGCTGGGCGCGCTGATCGCCGCCGGGGCGGTGTACTTCGACACCGAGGTCGCGGCTTCCCTGATGGGTTTCCGGTCGGCGGCGAACCTGTGGCTCACCGTCGCGCCGGCCGATCTGGCCGCGGTCGGCGCCCGGCTCGCCGATCACCGCCAGCTGGCCTGGGCGGCGGCGGTCACCGGCACCGCCACGATCACCGCGATCGCGCTGTGCCGGGACGCCGAGGAGCTCTACCGCTATCTGACCACCGAGATCGCCGCCATCCCGGAGATCCGCACCTGCGAGACGGTGCCGGTGCTGAGCCGGGTCAAGCATGCCGTCTCACTCGTGGACGGCGGTGTACTCGGGGAGCCGGTCCTCTGAGGGTGCCGGGGCGGCCGGCCGTACGAGGATCAGCACCGCGATCCCGCCGAGCAGGCCCACCCCGGCCGCCACCAGGAAGCCCGCGTCCAGCCCGGCGACCGCCGCGCCGTGCAGGGCCCGGTCGATCGTGCCGCGCAGGCCGTCGGGCACCGCGGCCAGGATGCGGCCGGCCTGTCCTCCGGCGAGGGCGTGCGCGGTCCGCTCCGGCTCCGGGGCGCCCTGCGCACCCAGGTGATCCTCCGCGCGGGCCGCGAAAACCGTGCCGAGTACGGCGATGCCGATCGCGAAGCCGAGCTGCCGGGCGGTGGTGACCGCGCCACCGGCCATGCCGCCGCGGTGGGCCGGGACAGCACCCATGGCCGATTCGGCGAGGGTGGGCATGACCAGGCCGACACCGGCGCCGATGACCGCGTACCCGGCCATCAGGGCGGACCAGCTGGACTGCGCGCCCAGCAGCAGGGCGCAGAGGGCGCTGCCCAGGCCGATCAGCAGCATCCCGCCGCCGATGAGCAGCCGCGGGGAGCGGCCGTGCAGCTTGGCGCCCGCGACCCCGGAGACGATCACCGAGACGATCGACATCGGCAGCCCGGTCAGGCCGGCCTGCAGCGGCGAGAGCCCGATGACCGTCTGGAGCCAGATCGAGGTGTAGGTGAACGCCGCGAAGGCCGCGAAGTTCACCAGCAGCGCCGCCACCAGGATGCCGGCGAAGGAACGGTTACGCAGCAAGGCCAGGTCCAGCATGGCGTGCGGGCTACGCCGTTCCACCAGGACGAACGCGGCCAGCGCGAGGCCGCTGAGCAGCAGCAGTCCCCAGGTCTGGACCGAGCCCCAGCCGACGGTGGTGGCCCGGATGACGGCCAGCGTCAGGGCCCCCGCCGCGACGGTGAAGGTCAGGGTGCCGGCCAGGTCGAAGCGGCCGCGCCGGGCCGCGCGGTCGGCAGTCAGCGCGGTGAAGCACAGCACCAGCGCGGCGATGCTCACCGGCAGGTTGACCAGGAAGATCCAGCGCCAGCTCAGCGCCTCGGTGAGCAGACCGCCCAGGATCGGGCCGATGGCCGCGGCCGCGCCGGAGACGCCGCCCCAGACGCCGTACGCCACGCCGCGGGAGCGACCCTGGTAGGCGCTGTTGAGCAGGGCGAACGTGGTGGTGAACATGGCCGCGGCGCCGATGCCCTGCACCACCCGGGCGGCGATCAGCAGGCCGTCGTCGCCGGCGAGCCCGCAGGCCAGCGAGGACAGCGCGAACACGATCAGGCCGGCGATGTAGAGCCGGCGGTGCCCGAGCCGGTCGCCGAGCGCCCCGGCGCCGAGCAACAGGACGGCCAGTGACAGCGCGTAGCCGTCCATGACCCATTGCAGGGAGCTGAACGACGTGCCGAGGTCCACCGCCATCTCCGGCAGTGCGACGTTCACAATGGTGACGTCGACGAGCAGCATGAAAGTGCCGAGGCACACCGCGATCAGCGGCCACCATTTCCGCACGGGAATCTCCTCACTAGGCGTGACCGCATCACGATCTCTCACCGCGACCGCGATCCGCCAGCCAGAGCCACGCCGACGTCGGAATCCGACATGGCAAGGCGCCAGGAGATCAAAGAACGCCCTGATGACCTTCCGGCGGAAGTGGATCTGCCACGAACCATCCGTCGGTCAAGACCGGCACCGCCGTGGTGGCGTCCAGCTGCGCGGCCACCGCGACATCCTCCGGAAAACCGTGGGCCCGCAACTCGCGCCCGGAGGCGCAGTCGCGCAGGGCGGTCGCCACGTCGTCGGCGACGCTCCGGTACGCCGCCAGCGCCGTCCCCGCCTCGACGGAGAGACCACCGGCTCCCCGCCGTACCAGGGCGTCGATGAACGCCCCCGCACCCCACAGGTCCTCGACCGCCGGCCGCAACGAACCGTCCGGCCAGCGCTCCCCGGCCGCGACCACCGCGACCGCCTCCCCCGCACCCAGCCGGCGCACGACGCTCGCCGCGGCCGCGTCCGCGTTGCGCAGCGACACCCCGACGACGGTCGCGCCGGCCTCGGCCAGCCGGGCCGAGATCGTCGCGCCGTTCGGCGAGGGCAGCACGAGCCGCTCGATCCCCGTGCTGCGCCGGATGCTGTCCGGCGACAGGCTCACCTGATCCGGCCGCACCACCCGTTTGCGCCCGACGGCGAGCACCGCGCGATGCTCCCGGGCCACCCGCTCGGCCGAGTCGTCACCCCACCGGTACGGCAGGACGGCGATCCCCCGCTCGACGGCGACGGTCAGGGCCGTGGTGAAGGAGAGCACGTCGACCACGGCGACGAGGCCGGCGCCGGGGCTGACGGCGTCCGCCCCGGACGGACCCCAGTCGAAGCGGACCCGGCTGTCGGCCTGCGTCCAATCGTCGTTCATCCGACGATTGTGCCGCCCGGTCACTCGTCGAGCTGCCTCAGTGCTGTGTGGACGGCGCGGTGCTGGGCGGCGCGGTGGCCGCTCTCCGGCGGCGGACCCAGCGCCACCACCCGGTCGGTGACCCCATGGGTGATCCGGTAGAGCACCACCTGGACCGCGACCTCCCGCCAGTCGGCGGCCCGGGCGGGCAACGGCCGGTGCCCGAGCACGGTAGTGAACCACGGCGGGAACAGCTCGTAGCCGGCGACGGCAGCGTCGATCCGGTCCCGGACGTGCGCGGCGAGCCGGTCCGCGGCCGAGGCGCCCGGATGCGCGCTGTACGCCTGCTGCTGCGCGGCGTCGCGATGCAACTCCCGCTCCGCCTCGTCCCGCTGCACGCGCGCCGCCGCGACCTGCGCCTCCTGCTCGTCCATCAGGGCCCGCTCCGACCGGTACGCCGCGGCCGCGCGCCGGAACGCCCACCCGCCGGCCTTGCGGACGGCGAGTGAACGGCTGACGCCCAGCGCCCGCTGCCGGGTCTCCGCGAGCCGGCATTCGTCCTGCTCGAAGCGCTCGATCTGCTGCCGGCGCAAGGCCACGGCAGCGTCGTCCATGATGGAGGACCGGACCTGCTCGGCCGCCCGGACGTCCGCGACCAGCGGCGCCAGCTCGGCCGGCACGGTGTCCAGATCCACCGGGAGCTCACCCTGCTGCCGGCGCAGCAGCCCCTCGATCTGCTGGATCTCCCCCTCCAGCCGGCCGGCCCGGGTCGCGTACTCGCGCAGCTTGCGTTCGACGTGCCGGCGCAACTCGGTCTGCTCCGCGGCGAGGGCGTCCACCCGCGCTTCGCCGGCGTCGAACCGCGCGGAAGCCTCCCGGGCGCGTCTCTCCGCCGTCTTGTCGATCCGCTGCATCTCCTGGGTGAGCTGCAGGCGCAAGGTGTTGACCTTGCTGCCCATCTCGCGGCGCAGCCCGGCGGCGACCCGGGCGAGGTCACCGGAGGCGTCGGCGCTCACGGGCTCGCCCCCGGCCCGGCCCGGGTGGTGAGCCACAGAGCGATCGCCGCGGCGAGCACGACCACGACGCCGAGCAGCGCCCAGGCCGGCAGCACCCCGGCCGCGACGAGCACGGCAGCCAGCGCGGCCACGCCGAGCAGCACGAACGTCAGCATCAGCCGGCGCTGGGCGGCCTCGCCCGCGAGCTCGTCGACCACCGTCATCAGCTCGTCGGTGCCGGTGAAGACCCGATCGAGCTGCCCGGCGTCGTAGGGCGGCTCCGCGCCCAGCCCGCCCAGCGCGTCGTGCCGGGCGCGCAGCTCCCGCTGACGTTCGAGCAGCTCGGCCCGCCGTGACGAAGCACTCACACGCACTCCCTGCGGTCGCGTAGGGCAATGCTGGGCCTAGGCGGTGAGACCGGTCAATCCCTCGGAAGGGTCGAGGGCGTCCAACACGGCGACCAGCCGCTTCTCCTCACCGATGAAATGCGTCTCGAGCACGGCGGCGAGCCCGTCCAGCTCACTCTGCACCGCCGCGGCCCCGGCCGCCGTGTGCTCGTCGCGCAGCTGCCGGCTAAGCGTGCTCACCCGGGTCAGCAGGCCGGCGATCACCTGATGGTCGCGTTCCAGCCCGGCCAGGAACGCGCGCAGGTCCGGATGACGCTCGGCCAGCAGCGGGAACACGCCGGTGTCCTCACCGGTGTGATGCCGGGTGACCGCGGCGCAGAACGCGAGGCAGTGGACGCCCAGCTCGGCGTCGGGGACGAAGCCCTCCCGCAGGTCGGCGAGCATGTCGCGCAAGCCGATGTGGATCTCGATCAACTGCTGGCCGTACGCCCGGAAGCGGAAGTATTCACTGTCCACGGAGTTGTCCCATGGTCCGGCGCCTCCATGCCCGCGGCGGTCTCCTGGCCGGGTGCACTGCGACGCTGTGATCATCCGATCAGCCGAGGCCCGGCCGCGTCAAGCCGTCCGTCGTGCGACGCTGAAACCATGATCACACCGGACTGGGAGCGGCGGATGGACGCCGCGTGGGCGGCGTTCGACGAGCTCGACGAGGCGCCCTTCCTGAAGCTGGTCGAGCAGCTCACCGACGAACTCGGCCCGGACGACCCGATCGGACTCTTCGAGCGGGCCGGCTCGCTGGACGCCGTCGGGCGCACCGGCCAGGCCGTGCCGCTCTACCGGGAGGCGCTGGCGGCCGGTCTGTCCGGCAGCCGTCGCCGGCAGGCCGTGATCCAGCTCGCGAGCTCGCTGCGGGAGCTGGGTGAGGCGCCGGAGAGTGTCACGCTGCTGACCGCGGAGCTGGCCGCCGGTTCGGATGAGCTCGACGATGCGGTGAAGGCGGTGCTGGCTTTGTCGCTGGCGGATATGGGGCGGGAGCGGGAGGCGGTGGGGATCGCGGTGGGCGCGTTGGCGGGGCATCTGCCGCGCTATCAGCGTTCGATGGAGAACTACGCCCGGCTGCTGCTGGAGCCGGACCCGGCCGCCGACCCGGAGGCCGACGTCCACTCCTGACCGGCCGACATCCGCCTCCTCAGGCCGATGCCGCATCCGGCCGCATCAGCGCCGCAGGTCAGCCGTCATCTCGTGCACCTCGGCCACCCGGTCCGCCAGATCCCGGGGATGGCCCGGCGCGTCCGGCCGGGCGTCCCAAGGGCGCGGCCCGGACAGCGGCCGATAGTTGACCCCCAGCGCATCCAGCCGACCTAGATGCGGCCCCAGCCGGGCGGTGAAGTCGGCGAGGTCACGGTCCGCCGGACCCCACACCGTCTCGGCGAACGCGCACAGCCTCGGATAGGCCTGATAGTCCACCCGCCGGGCCGACTCCAGGTGCTCGGTCCAGACGTTGGCCTGCGCGCCGATGATCCGCCCCGCCTCGGCCTCGCTCAGTCCGGGTGGGACCGGCTCGAAGGCGTACACGTCGGCCAGGGTCAGCAGGGTGCCGACCGGGGTCGGTTCGCCCGGGTTGTCGGACTGGCGGTAGTCCAGGTAGACCGAGGTGTCCGGGCAGGAGACCACGTCGTGGCCGGCCCGGGCGGCCAGGATCGCCGGTTCGGCACCGCGCCACGCGGCGATGGTGGCTCCGGCCGGTGCGCCACCGGCGAGGATCTCGTCCCAGCCGTAGATCCGGCGGCCGTGCCCGGCCAGGTGGTCGGCGATCCGGGCGGTGAACCAGGCCTGCAGCTCGTGCGGGCCGGCCAGGCCGGCGGCGGCGATCCGGGCGCGGGCCGCCGGGGTGTCCCACTCGCCCGACGGGCACTCGTCGCCGCCGATGCCGATCAGCTCGCCCGGGAAGATCGCGACGACGTGGTCGAGGACTTCGCGGCAGAAATCCAGGGCCTCGTCGGAGACGTTCAGCACGTGCGGGGAGATGCCCCAGGAGGTACGGACCCCGCCCGCGAACCCGTTGCCCAGCTCGGGGTACGCGGCGATCGCGGCCTGCATGTGCCCCGGCATGTCGATCTCGGGCACCACGCTGATGTGCCGGTCGGCCGCGTAGGCCACGATCTCCCGCAGGTCGGCGGGGCTGTAGTACCCGCCGTGCGGCCGGTCGTCGTAGCGGTCGTGGATCCGCGAGCCGAGCATCGTCCGGGGCCGCCAGGCGCCGACCGTGGTCAGCCGGGGCCGGCCCGGCACCTCCACCCGCCAGCCCTGGTCGTCGGTCAGGTGCAGGTGCAAGACGTTGAGCTTGTGGAACGCGGCCAGGTCGATGAACCGCAGTACGTCGGCGACCGGCATGAAGTGGCGCGCCACGTCCAGCAGCACGCCGCGCCAGCCGAAGCGTGGCGCGTCCTCGATGTGCACGGCCGGCACCGGCACTGGACCGGGCATGATCGGGGCGCGGCGCAGGGTGTCGGCCGGCAGGAGCTGCCGGAGCGTCTGCACGCCGTGGTGCACGCCGGCCGGGGAGCCGCCCCGGATGTCGATCCCCGTGGCGCCGACGTCCAGCACGTACCCCTCCGGCGCCAGCCCGGTGCTGAGCCGCAACCGGACCGCGCCGCCCTCATCACCGCCCGGTCCGGCAACCGCCGGGAGCGACTCCCGGACCCGGGCGGCGAGCCGTTCCAAGCTCGCCTCGGCGGTCACCGGGGTCGCCGGGTGCAGGGTGAAGCTGCCGGAGCCGGGCATCAGCACCGCCGGGCGAGGGATCACGTCATCACCGCGCAGGTTCGTAAGTAGTTCGCTGGTCGAGGGCTCAGAAGTACGTGTGCAGCACGTCCACGACCACGTTCTCGTCGTCCACCACCGGGATGAACCGCCACTTGTCGAAAGCGGTGCACGGATGCGACAGACCGAAGCGCAGCATGTCACCGACGGCGGGCGAACCGCCGGTCACGTACGTGTGGTGGTCGTTCATCTTCGTCACGGTGAGCCCCTCGGTGACCGGCAGCCCCTCGTCGAAGGGCGCGTCCCGCTTGCCCATCCCCACGATCGCCAGCCCGGGCTCCGGAGTGGACAGCACCTGGGCCCAGATCTCCAGGGCGGCCGCCAGGGACCCGTCGCCCGGCTCGCGGTTGAACGGCGTGCGCTCCCGGTAGAAGCCGTCGTCGTGGGTCACCGAGGCGCCGCTGCGCAACACCGCGCGGACTTGGTGGCCGTCCAGCCACTGGCCCTCGAGCGCCTTGATCACCCGGTCGAACCAGGCGCTGCCGCCGGCCGAGACCAGCAGCTCCGACCCGGCCAGGCCGGCGACCGCCCGGGCCGCCTCGACCAGCGTCGCCAGGAACGCGTCCACCGCCTCGACATCCGGCAGCGCGCCTTCGTAGGCCGTCACCCCGAGCAGCGAGACCCCCGGCGCGCCGGCGGCTGCGCGGGCCACGGCGACAACCTCCTCGACGGTACGGCAGCCCGTCCGCCCACCCGGATGCCCGAGCTCGACCAGCACGGGCAACCCGCCAGCGGCCGCCACCGCATCCACCGCGGCCACCGAGTCGACCTGGAGGAACACCTCCCAGCCGGCGGCGGACTCGGCGGCCAGCCAGCCCAGCGCGGTCGGATCGAGCACCTCGTTGGCGATCAGCACCCGGGGCACCCCCAGCCGGCGCAGCACCAGGGCCTGGCTCGCCGTCGCCACGGTCATCGCCCACGCACCCGCCGCCAGCTGGGCGTCCAGCAACGTCGGGGCCATCGACGTCTTGGCGTGCGGGGCGAAGGAGAAGCCGTACCGCTGGGCGTACGCGGCCATCGTCGCGATGTTCGCCCGTACCGCCGAATCCCGGACCGCCAGCAGCGGCCAGGTGAACGAACCGTCGAACAGGTGATGCCGCGCAGCGGCGAAGTCGCGGGTCGTGACCTCGCCGGCCGGCAACCAGAAGCCCTTGGCCCGCCAGTCGATGAGCTCGTCCGGGATGTCGAGGGTCATGTCCGTCTCCTCCAGCTTGACCGGGGCGGTCCTTTCGCGCACGCTACTACGGACCAATTACGAACCACTAGGTGTGCGGCGGGGGGCGGGCGTGCCGGCGGCGATGGTGATCGGCCTGGTGCTGCACGCGAGCCACCGTCCCCGGTTCGAGGAGGCGGCCCGCACCCTGACCGGGGTGCGGTTCGCCTGGGCGGTCTACGAGCACGAGGACCAGATCCGGGAACGGGTCGCCGGGCTGCTGCGGGCCGGACAGCTCGACGGACTGCTGCTGGGGCTGGTCCCGTACGCCCGGTCCCGGGATCTGCTGCCGCCGGAGCTGCCGGTCGCGGTGACGCGCTCGGCCGCGCTGGATCTGGCCCTGGCCTGGGCCCGGGCCCGGGGCAACGGCTGGCCGGCCACGCCGGTCAGCATCGACACGTTCGCCCAGGAGACCGTCGACGAGGTGGCCACCGCGCTGGGGCTGGACCGGCAGGCGATCGCGGGCCTGCCGTTCGAGCCGGAACAGCCGATCGCCGACGTGGTCGCGTTCCACCGCGAGCAGCTGGCCCGCACCGGCGCCGCGTACGTGATCAGCGTCCGTACCGGTGTCGCCGCCGCCCTCGACGGCAGCGTCGCCGTCCTGCACGCCCTGGCCACGCCCGGCACGATCCGCGCCGACCTGCACGAACTGGCCCTGCGCATCCGGCACAAGCGGGCCGACGGCCTGCGCTTCGCCGCCGGGGTCTTCCTCATCGCCAGGCCGCAGGAGAGCCCCGACCTGGACCGGGCCCGGGTGGGGCTGCTGCACCTGCTGCTCAACACCCCGGATTTCGCCGACGCGTGGATCGACAACCGGGGCCGGCGCGGCGTCGTGGTGTTCGCTCATGCGGCGCTCTTCGAAGCGGTCACCCACCGGTGGGTGGGCCTGCCGGTGCTCGCCGAGGCCCGCGACACCCTGGGCCTGCGCGCGGTGGCGGGCTTCGGGCTGGGCGACTCGGCCCGGCTGTGCGTGACGCTGGCCGAACGGGCCGCCGCCCGGGCCGAGCAGGACGCCGAGCCGGGCGCGTACCTGATCTCCGACAACGGCACGATGATCGGCCCGATGGGCGCCGGCGGGACGCCGCTGGCCTACACCTACCGCGAGCACGGCGGCATCGAGGCGCTGGCCGGACGGGTCGGGCTGAGCCCGGCGACGCTGTCGCGGCTCGCCGCGATCGAACGCAACCTGGGAGGCCGGCCGGTCTCGCCCAGCGAGCTGGCCCGGTCGCTGGGGATCACCGACCCGAGCGGGCGGCGGCTCATCCGCAAGCTGGGCGGGTCCGGCCTGGCCATCGACGACGGCAGCTCGCAGGTGCACCGCCGGGGCCGCCCGACGCGGCTCTACCGGCTGGCCATCACCGCGGCCCTGGAGAGTGCGGCATGACCTACGACCTGCTGTTCACCGGCGGCGAGGTGCCCGGGACGGGACCGGCCGACGTGGCGGTGCGCGACGGGCTCATCGCGGCCGCGGGACCCGACCTGACCCGGGATGCCCGCACGGTGGTGGACGTCGCCGGGCTGCTTGTCACCCCGGGACTCGTCGACCTGCACACGCACGTCGGGCCGGGCTACTGGGGCATCGAGCCGGATCCGATCGCCTGGCGCTCCGGGGTCACGACCTGGGTGGACGCCGGGTCGGCCGGGGCGTACACCCTGGCCGGACTGCGCCGGGTGGTGGCGGGCACCGACGTGCGGGTGCCGGCGCTGCTCAACATCTCCGCGGTGGGGCTGGCCGGGCGCACCGGGGAGGGCCGCGACCTCGACAACTGCGACACCGCGCTGGCGATCGACACCGTACAGGCGCACCGCGACCTGATCCGTGGCATCAAGGTCCGCATCGACCGCGAGACCGTCGGCGGCAACGGCGTCGAACCCCTGCGGCGCGGACTGGCCGCGGCGCAGGCCGGCGGCGTTCCGGTCATGGTCCACATCGGTACGGCCCCACCCGCGCTCGACGAGGTCCTCGACCTGCTGCGCCCGGGTGACATCGTGACGCACTGCGCGAGTGGCATCGCCGCTCCCCTGGGCCCGGCCGTGCGCGCCGCCCGCGACCGCGGCGTGCTGCTCGACATCGGCCACGGCTCCGGCGGTTTCGCCTTCGACGTGCTCGAGCGGCAGCTCGCCGAGGGCCTGGGCCCGGACACGATCTCCACCGACCTGCACGCCCGTTCGGTGCACGGCCCGGTCTTCGACCTGCCCACCACGATGGCCAAACTGCTGGCCGCCGGCCTGCCGCTGACCGAGGTGCTCGCCGCCGCCACCGTGCGCCCCGCCCGCGCTCTCGGGCTCGCCGGCGGGACGCTGACTGTCGGCGCACCCGCCGACCTGGCGGTGTTCCGGGTCGAGGAGGGAGCCTTCGAGGTGGTGGACGCGCACCGCCAGGTCCGGCACGCCCCGCTGCGGCTGGTCAACGAGGCGACGTACGTGGCCGGCCGCCGGCTGGTCCCCCGGCTGAGCCCGCCGGTCCCGCCGTGGATCCCGCTGACCGACGCCCAGCGCGCCGCCCTCGCCCGCCGCGAGCGCGACCTGCGCGCCCTGCTCACCGCGCCGCTGGTCGGCGCGGACGGCCTGGCCGACCAGTTCCCGAGACCGACACCGAGGAGTTCCTGATGCCGAAGCGTGCCATCATTACCGATCAAGCCGCGCCCGTCGGCGGCCCCTACTCGCATGCCGTCGTCGCCGGCGACACCATCTACCTGGCCGGGGCGGTCCCGGCGCTGCCGGACGGCACCCGGGTCACCGGCAGCTTCGCCGAGCAGGCGCACGCGGCCTTCCGCAACCTGGCCGCGGTGGCCGAGGCGGCCGGCAGCAGCCTCGACCAGGCCGTCCGGGTCGGCGTCTACCTGCGCGACTTCGCTGACTTCGCCGAGCTCAACGAGATCTACCCGCAGTACATCAAGGGTGAGCACCTGCCGGTGCGCACCACCCTGCCGATCCCGCTGGTCGGCTTCGACATCGAGATCGACGCCGTGCTCTACACCGCCTGACGCTTGCGCACCCACTCGACGGCCTGACGCACCGCGGCGCGTGACTCCTCGGTGTGGTCGGCGATGTCGAAGCTGTGCTGCCCGCCGGGCACCTCGACGACCTCGACGTCGCCGGCCCGGGTCAGGAACGTCTCCACCCCCGCCGCGAAGCCCGGGTGCTCGCGTCCCACCCGGGTCACCAGGAGCGGCGGGGCGCCCGGCCCGACCGCCTCGGCCGGGGCGGCGAAGCCGGGCGCGGCCACCATGCCCGGCAGCGGGGTCACCACCGGATAGGTCAGGGCGATGCCGCGCAACCAGGCGGGCGCGTCGCGCAGCCAGCCGGCGCTGAGCATGGCACCGCCGGAGAAGAACCACAGCACCACCCGCTCCGCGTCAGCCCGCGGATCGGCCCGGGCAGCCGTCACGGCGGCGGCGACCTGATCCGCCGCCGTGGCGTAGTCCAGCACCAGGCCGTCCGGGCCCGGCGTGATGGGCAGCTGATACCCGACCACGGCGGTGAGCAGCCCCTGCTCGGCCAGCAGCCGGCCGTAGCCGCGATACAGCGGCCAGTCCCGGGGCTGCGCCTCCAGCCCGGGCGGCAGCGGCGTGCCGTGCACCACCACCACGACCGGGAACGGCCCTTCCCCGTCCGGCCGGTAAGTGTCCACAGTGTCCGTCCGCTCCGGCTCACGGGCCGGCGGTGACAGGACGAACGGGCGCAGATAGTCCGGGGTCTCAGCCATGCGCAGCACGCTATCGAAGCACCGGTGACCGCACTGTCCCTTGACAGGAGGACCGCCACTTTCTCTATAGTGCTAGTAGCCTAGTTAAAGCGAGAAACATGTGATCGACTTTCACCTGGACGTCCGGTCGGGCGTCTCGCCGTACCTGCAGCTCGTGCAGCAGGTGCAGCGGGCGCTGCGGCTCGGCCTGCTGTCCGTCGGGGACCAGCTCCCCACGGTCAAGGAGGTCGTGGCCAAGCTGGCGATCAACCCCAACACGGTGCTCAAGGCCTACCGGGAGCTCGAACATCTCGGCCTGGTCACCCCCCGCCCGGGGCTCGGCACCTTCGTGACCCACAGCCTGGCCGACGACTCGCTGGCCGCGCACGAACCGCTGCGCCGGGAGCTGCTCGCCTGGCTGGAGAAGGCCCACCGGGCCGGGCTCGACGCGGACAGCATCGAGGCCCTGTTCATGACGACATTCCGAAAGGCAACCGAGGTGACCCCATGAATCCGGTCCTGCGCACCCAGGGACTGAGCAAGAGCTACGGCAGCCGGCCCGCCCTCACCGACGTCACGCTGACCGTGCCCGCCGGCCGCGTCGTCGGACTGGTCGGGCCGAACGGCGCGGGCAAGTCCACACTGCTCAACCTCGCCGCCGGCATGATCACGCCGACGGCCGGCACCATCGAGGTGCTCGGCTCGCGCCCGGCCGCCGACGCCGCCCAGCTGGCCCGGATCGGCTTCGTCGCCCAGGACACCCCGGTCTACGCCGGCCTGACCGTCGCCGACCACCTGCAGCTGGGCCGGCGGCTGAACCCCGGCTGGGACGACGCGCTGGCGGAGGGGCGCGTCGCCCAGGTCGGCCTCGATCCGGCCCAGAAGGCCGGCCGGCTCTCCGGCGGCCAGCGGGCCCAGCTGGCCCTGACCATCGCCGCCGCCAAGCGGCCCGAGCTGCTGATCTTCGACGAGCCGGTGGCGTCGCTGGACCCGCTGGCCCGGCGCGCGTTCCTGCAGAGCCTGATGGAGTTCGTCGCCGAGCTGGAGGTCGGCGTCATCCTGTCGTCACACCTGCTCAGCGACCTGGAACGGGTCTGCGACCACCTGATCGTGCTGACCGCCGCCCGGGTGCAGCTCGCCGGCGACGTCGACGACCTGCTCGCCGCCCACTACCGCCTGGTCGCGGCCCGCGGCGACCTCGACCTGCTGCCACCGGGCGTCGAGGTGATCCAGGCGGAGCACACCGACCGGCAGAGCACGCTGATCGTGCACGACACGCTCGGCGCGCTGCCCGGGATCCCCGTCGAGGCCGAGCGCATCGGCCTGGAGGACATGGTCCTCGCCTATCTCACCCGGGCCGCCCACGGTGCCGTCGGTGGTTTCACCCCGCAGACCCTGGAGGCGCACCGATGATCTGGCTGACCTGGCGACAGTTCCGCGGCCAGGCCCTGGTGGCCCTCGTCGCGCTCGGCGCTCTCGCGATCTACCTCGTGATCCTCGGCCTGCAGCTGCGCAGCGCCTACGACACCAACGTCGGCTGCACGGGCTGCTCGGTGGATTCGGGCACACAACTGCTCAAGGACAAGTACTTCTCCGTCCTGCTGCTCACCGGCTTCCTCATCATCCTGATCCCGGCCGTCATCGGGGCGTTCTGGGGCGCGCCGCTGATCGCCCGCGAGCTCGAGGCCGGCACGCACCGGCTGGTCTGGAACCAGAGCATCACCCGGACCCGGTGGCTGGCGGTCAAGCTGTCGTTCGTCACGCTGGCCGCGCTGGCCTTCACCGGCATCCTCAGCCTGCTCTTCACCTGGGCCGCGAGCCCGTACGACCGGGCGCTCAACGACCGCTTCGACCCGCTCTTCTTCCCCACCCGCAACCTGGCCCCGCTGGGCTACGCGGTGTTCGCCGTCGTCGCCGGGATCACCATCGGGCTGCTCACCAAGCGGACCGTCATCGCGATGGCCGTCACGCTGGCCGCGTTCGCGGCGATCCAGGTCCTGATGCCTACCGTCATCCGCCCGCACCTGCAGGGGCCGATCACCGAGAACGTGCAGTTCACCGCGGGCGGCGCGCACGGCATCTGGACCAATCCGGCCGGCCAGGTGTCGGTGGAGGGCTACGACGTGCCGGGGGCCTGGATGCTGACCAGCGAAGCGGTGCTCGTCGACAGCACCGGCGCCCAGCCCGGCAAGGCCGTGACCGAGGCCTGTTTCACCGGCGACTTCGAGAAGGACAAGGCCTGCCTGGAGGCGCTGAACCTGCACAGCGTGCTGACCTACCAGCCGGCCGACCGGTACTGGACCTTCCAGTGGCTGGAGTTCGGGATCTACCTGCTGCTAGCCATGCTGCTGGCCGGGTACGCCTTCTGGCGCATCCCCCGCGGCCTCAGCTGACCGGCGTTTCCCCCGGCGTTGTCCCGGCAGGCGTGGTCTCATCAGGATGATCACGCCTGCGGGGCGGGGTAACACGCCGGAAACGTCCAGCTGCGAGCATCGCTGGGTGATCAGGGGAGGTCGGTTTTGTTCCTCAGCCAGCACGAGCAGGAACGCCTGCTCATCCACGTCGCGGCGGACGTCGCCCGGCGCCGGCGAGAGCGTGGTCTGCGCCTGAACCACCCCGAGGCGACCGCGATCATCACGGCCTTCCTCCTGGAGGGCGCGCGGGACGGGCGTACGGTCGCCGAGCTCATGGACGCCGGCCGGCGGGTGCTGACCCGCGAGGACGTGATGGACGGCGTGCCCGAGATGCTGGCCGAGGTGCAGGTCGAAGCGACGTTCCCGGACGGCACCAAGCTCGTCACCGTGCACGGGCCGATCTCATGATCGTGCCCGGGGAGATCATCGCCGGGGACGGCGACATCACGCTCAACGCCGGGCGGCCGGTGCTCGCGCTGACCGTGCGCAACACCGGCGACCGGCCCGTGCAGGTGGGCTCGCACTATCACTTCGCCGAGGCGAACGCGGCCCTCGACTTCGACCGCGAGGCCGCCTGGGGCCACCGCCTCGCCGTGCCCGCGGGCACCTCGGTGCGGTTCGAGCCGGGCCTGCCCCGCGACGTCGAGCTGATCCCCTTCACCGGCCACCGGATCGTCCCCGGCCTGCGCGGCCTGGCCGGCGGTCCGCTGGACCGGACGCCGGAGCCGTCGCCGGCCGACCCCGACGACATCGAACCCGCCGGCTCGCTGGACGAGGACACCGGAGAAGACCAGCCGTCGAACGGGAGCCCCCGGTGAAACCGACTGCCGAGCCAGGCCGTGGGAACGGCGCAGCCCAACGGGAGCACAGCGAGGCCATGGCGTGACCACACTCGACCGCGGCCGCTACGCCGCCCTGTACGGCCCCACCGCCGGCGACCGCATCCGGCTCGCCGACACCAACCTGCTGATCGAGGTCGAGGAGGACCGCAGCGCCGGCCCGCAGCCGGGCGACGAGGTCGTCTTCGGTGGCGGCAAGGTGATCCGCGAGTCCATGGGCCAGTCCCGCGCCACCCGCGCCGAGGGCAGCCCGGACACGGTGATCACCGGCGCGGTGGTGCTCGACCACTGGGGCATCGTCAAGGCCGACATCGGCATCCGCGACGGCCGGATCGTGGCGCTCGGCAAGGCCGGCAACCCCGACACCATGGACGGCGTCCACCCGGACCTGGTGATCGGCCCCGGCACCGAGATCATCGCCTGCAACGGCAAGATCCTCACCGCGGGCGCCATCGACAGCCACGTCCACCTGATCAGTCCCACCATTCTGGACACCGCGCTGGCCAGTGGCATCACCACGATCATCGGCGGCGGCACCGGCCCGGCCGAGGGCACCAAGGCCACCACGGTGACCCCGAACGCCTGGCACCTGGCCCGGATGCTCGAGTCCCTGGACCACTGGCCGATCAACGTGCTGCTGCTCGGCAAGGGCAACACCATGTCGAGCGAGTCGATGTGGGAGCAGCTGCGCGGCGGGGCCGGCGGCTTCAAACTGCACGAGGACTGGGGCACCACGCCGGCGGTCATCGACGCCGCGCTGCGGGTCGCCGACGCGTCCGGGGTGCAGGTCGCCATCCACACCGACACCCTGAACGAGGCCGGCTTCGTCGAGGAGACGCTGCGGGCGATCGGGGGGCGGTCGATCCACGCGTACCACACCGAAGGGGCCGGCGGCGGGCACGCGCCGGACATCATCACGGTCGCCTCGCACCCCAACGTGCTGCCGTCGTCGACCAACCCGACCCGGCCGTACACCCGCAACACCCTCAGCGAGCACCTGGACATGCTGATGGTCTGCCACCACCTGAACTCCTCGGTGCCCGAGGACCTGGCGTTCGCGGAGAGCCGGATCCGCCCGTCCACGATGGCGGCCGAGGACTTCCTGCACGACCTGGGCGCGATCTCGATGATCGGCTCCGATTCGCAGGCGATGGGCCGCGTCGGCGAGGTCGTCATGCGGACCTGGCAGACCGCGCACGTGATGAAGGCGCGCCGCGGCGCCCTGCCGGGCGACGGCCCGGCGGACAACCTCAGAGCGAAACGGTACGTGGCCAAGTACACGATCTGCCCCGCACTGGCCCACGGCATGGCCGAGCAGGTGGGCTCGGTCGAACCCGGCAAGCTGGCCGACCTGGTCCTGTGGGACCCGGCCTTCTTCGGCGTCCGCCCGGCCCTGGTGATCAAGGGCGGCATGATCGCCTCGGCCCAGATGGGCGACGCGAACGCCTCGATCCCCACCCCCCAGCCGATGCTCCCCCGTCCGATGTTCGGCGCCTACGGCGTGGTCCCGTCCGCGACCTCGGTGGCCTTCGTGGCGCCGGCCGCCCTGGACGCCCTGCTGGGCGACCGCATCGGCGTCAGGCGGGCCCTGGTGCCGGTGGCGGACACCCGTTCGGTGGGCAAGGCGGACCTGCCCCACAACGACGCCCTGCCCCGCATCGAGGTCGAGCCGGACACCTTCACGGTCCGCATCGACGGCGAGGTCATCGAGCCGGACCCGGTGACCGAGCTCCCGATGGCCCAGCGCTACTTCCTGTTCTGATCGGCATGAGCCTCGCGACGCTGCTGGTGCTGGCCGACGGACGGTTGCCGTCCGGTGGGCACGCGCATTCCGGCGGATTGGAGACCGCGGTCGCGGCCGGACGGGTGCGGGAGGTCCGGGACGTCGGCGGGTTCCTGCGCGGCCGGTTGCGGACCACGGGCTTCGTGTCCGCTGCTTTCGCGGCCGGCGCTTGTGCCCGTACCGGAGCATTTGCAGATCTTGATCGTGGGTTGGATGCCCGGACGCCGTCGCCCGCCCTGCGGCGGGCCTCGCGCGCGCAAGGGCGGGCGCTGTTGCGGGCCGGGCGGGCCATGTGGCCGGTGCCGGCCGTCGGCCGCGAGCCCCACCATCCCGTCGCGCTCGGGGCGGTGGCCGCCGCCGCCGGGCTCGGGCCGCTGGAGGCCGCGGTCGCCGCGGCGCACGGGGCCGTCAGCGGACCGGCCAGCGCGGCCGTGCGGCTGCTCGGCCTGGACCCTTACGCGGTGCATGCCCTGCTCGCCGGGCTGGCACCCGAGATAGACCGGATCGCGGCGGACGCCGCGGCTCGGGCCCACGACCCGGTCGACGCCCTGCCGGCCGCGGGCGCCCCGCTGCTCGACATCGGCGCCGAGCTGCACGCCACCTGGGAGGTGCGTCTCTTTGCATCCTGAACTGCACGAACACGATCCCGACGAGGTCGGTCACACCCATCCCGACCCGGGCGTCGATCCGCATGCGCCGCTGCACCCCGGCCCGCGGGCCCTGCGCATCGGCATCGGCGGCCCGGTCGGTTCCGGCAAGACCGCGCTGGTCGCGGCGCTGTGCCGGGCGCTGGGCGCCGAGCTCCGGCTCGCGGTGGTGACCAACGACATCTACACCACCGAGGACGCCGACTTCCTGCTGCGCAACGGGGTGCTGCCGGCGGACCGGATCCGCGCGGTGGAGACCGGCTGCTGCCCGCACACCGCGATCCGGGACGACATCTCCGCCAATCTGGACGCGGTCGAGGATCTGGAGGCGACGCTCGGGCCGCTGGACCTCGTGCTGGTGGAGAGCGGCGGGGACAACCTGACCGCGACGTTCAGCAAAGGCCTGATCGACCAGCAGATCTTCGTGGTCGACGTGGCCGGCGGCGACAAGGTGCCGCGCAAGGGCGGGCCGGGGGTCACGACCGCCGACCTGCTGGTGATCAACAAGACGGATCTCGCGCCGCTGGTCGGAGCTGATCTGTCGGTGATGGACCGGGATGCCCGGGCACGGCGCGGTGAGCTGCCGACGGTGTTCCTGTCGCTGGTCGGCGACCGGGCGGCCACCCCGGTCGCCGACTGGATCCGCGCACTGGTCGCGGCCCGGGTGCCCGCGGCCTGATGGGCTGCCGGGTGGCGGGCTGATGCGGGCCGAAGCGCGGATCGTCGCCGAGTCCGACGGACGGGGCGGCACCCGGCTCGCGGTGCTGCGCGGGGAGTCGCCGCTGCTGCTGCGCCGCACCGGGCCGCGGACCGGCGGTGACGTCACCGTGCACCTCGTCGGTGGGGCCGCCGGGCCACTGCGGGGCGACGACCTGCGGCTGGACATCGAGGTCGGGCCGGGGGCGCGGCTGGCGGTGCGCAGTGTGGCCGCGCAGCTGGCGCTGCCCGGACGGCCGGGTGCGCCGGCGTCGCGGCTGGAGATCCGGGCGGTCGTCGCGGCCGGCGCGACGTTGCGGTGGCAGCCGGAGCCGCTGATCGCGGCGACCGGCTGTGATCATCACGCGATCACGCGGGTCGAGATCGAGTCCGGCGGCACCCTGCTCTGGCGCGAGGATCTGGTCTGCGGCCGGCACGACGAGCCGTCCGGCGACGTGCACACCGACCTGACCATCCGGTACGCCGGCAGTACCCTGCACCGCCACGAGCTGACGGTCGGTCCCCGGGCCCCGGGCTGGTCGGGCGCGGCGGTGCTCGGTGGTGGCCGGGCGGTCGGTTCGCTCATCCTCGCCGGTCCGGAGCTGCCCGCCCCCGCGCTGCTCGGCGGGGACGCGGCGCTGATGCCGCTCGCCGGGCCGGGGATGCTGGCCGGCGCCGTCGGGCAGGACATCCGGCAGGTACAGGCGGCCCTGGACCCGCTCTGCGTCGAGCCGCACCGCCGGCCCGTCGCGGTGTGACGCGCCTCGGCCGCTCGTCACGGCATGCCGCTCCCGGCGGCCCGCGGCATGGCGCGCCCCGGCGGCCCGCGGCGTCGCGGCTCAGCGCAGTGGCGCGAAGAAGGTGCGCAGGTCGGCGGCGAGGGCGGCCGGTTCGTGCAGGGCGACGAAGTGGCCACCGGGATTCCCGGCCGGCCAGTGCGTGATCGTGTTCTGCTCCTCGGCCAGCCGCCGGAACAGCGGCGGTCCCCCGGCGTAGACACCCGTCGGCACCGCCTTCTGCCCCTGCGGCCAGGCGAACGCCGGGGTGTCGTACATGAACCACGAGGACGAGGCCGCCGTCCCGGTGAACCAGTAGATGCTGGTGTTCGTCAGCAGCAGATCCCGGTCGATCACCAGGTCGCCGAACTCCTTCATCTTCTGCATGTGCCAGGCCAGCAGCGCCACCGGCGAGTCATGCCACCCGTACGCGAAGGTCTGCGGCGCCGCCCGCAGCAGGGAGTGGTGGTCCACGCCCGACCCGGCCCACTCCTGCATCGCCGCGTAGTCGGCCCGTTCGGCCTCGCTCATGCCCGGCACGTCCGCCTCGGTCGGCATGCCCGGACCGGCGTTCACGTGCACGCCCACCACCCGGTCCGGCGCCGCCACCGCGACTGCCGGTGCGAGGTACGCGCCCAGGTCACCCCCGTGCGAGCCGTAGCGCTCGTATCCCAGGCGGCTCATCAGCTGCGCCCAGATCCGGCCCACCTGCGCCACCCCGAAGCCCGGCGTACGCGGGGCCGCCGAGAAGCCGAAGCCGGGCACCGACGGCACCACCACGTGGAAGTCCGCGCTGAGCCTCTCGATCAGGTTGATGAACTCGACGAACGAGCTCGGCCAGCCGTGGCTCAGAATCAGCGGCAGTGCGTCCGGCCGCGGGGACCGGACGTGCAGGAAGTGGATGTCCAGACCGTCGATCTCGGTGATCCACTGCGGGAAGGTGTTGAGCCGCGCTTCGTACGCCCGCCAGTCGTAACCGGTGCCCCAGTGTTCGGCCAGCTCGCGCAGCCACTCCACCGGCACGCCGCGGTCCCAGTCCGCCCCGGGCAACTGCGCGGGCCAGCGGGTCCGGGCCAGCCGCTCGTCCAGGTCGGTGAGGTCGTACGGGTCGACGGCGATCCGGAAAGGTCTCATCCGCCTACCGTAGGAACCATTGCGGCCAGCTCCCGGCCGCAATTCCCCGGGGCCGGGGCGACCCCGCGGCCGGAGAACCGGTCGCCGAGTCGCCCCACCGGTCAGGCGGCAACCGCGATCGGTACGCCGTGACTGTCGGTCAAGGCCAACCGGGTCCGCAGGTTGCCCTGCTCCGCGACCCGGGCGAAGTACTCGGTCCGCCGCCGCTGCAGGCAGCCCTTGCGGGTCCGCGGTCCGCCGGCCGCCACGGTGAGCAGCTCCGGGGCCAGCGAGCTGTTCAGGCCCTCCCGAAGCAGGCGCAACGCCTCGGTGCGCAGCTGTGAGATCCGCGACTCGGTGACCCCGAGCTCGGCGGCCACGTCGCTGAGCGGCTGTTCCTGCAGGAAGGACTGGGTGACCACCAGGCGCAGCCGCTCGGGCAGGGCCTGGATGGCCTGGTGCAGATATCCCAGCCGTTCCCGCTTGAGCAGCAGGTCCTCGGGCCCCTCGGACAGCTCCGGGACCATCTCCTCGGCGGCGCCGGTGGGGAAGCCCTGCAGGCTGAGCAGGGCCGCCTTCTGCACATCGTCCTCGACGCTGGCCAGTTCGGCGACGCCGATGCCGAGCATCTCGGCCACCTCGGCCTCCGACGGGGTCCGGCCGAGGGCCGCGGTGAGTTCCTGGCGGGCTGTCGCCGTACGGCGGGCCCGGGCCCGGACCGATCGGCTGGCCCAGTCCTGCCCGCGCAGCTCGTCCAGCAGCGCGCCGCGGATCCGGACAGCGGCGAAGCGGTGGAACGGGATGCCCCGGCTCACGTCGAAGGAGCGCGCGGCGCCGAGCAGTGCGGCGAATCCGGCGGACGACAGGTCGTCGGCGTGAACGTGGCCGGGTACGCGGTTGAGCAGTTCCCGAACCAGGTGTCCCACCATCGGCATGTGTTCGCGGACCAGGTCCTCGAGGTCGCGCGCGGACGGCGCGTCATGGACGATGCCGACGGTGGCGGGGAGTTCGGTCGTCACGGTCACGTGTTCCTCCTCGCTCGTACAAGCCGGCAGGTGAACCGGCTGATGAGGAGAACACTTATGGCCGAAGGGTGCAGTGGCGGCCGAACTCGGTTGCTTTTGAGGTGTTTTTTACGAAAAAGGCTCAGCTATCGGGGGCGTTCCCCCGGGGCCTGTTTCAGCTGGCGAAGTGCGGGCGGCGCGGCGCGGCCAGCATGGCGCTCAGCTCGCGGCGCACCCAGTTCATCCGGCGCACGGCGGCCTCCGGGTGGTCACCGAACTCGGCGGCGACGCCGGCCGCACAGCCGTCGCTGCCGTGGCGCAGCAGCATGGCGGTGACGGTCTCCTCGACAGTCTGGCGGCTCGGGCACTCGGACGGCTGCAGGTAGGAGACGAACAGAGCCTCCGCGGCCAGGTCCTGGACGGTGCTGATCATGTGGAACTCCCCGATGTGCGACGACTTGCCTGGTTCCAGCTAACGCTCGCGCCGGTGCCGACCGGAACCGCTCAGGTTGCAGACCGGTATCAGTCATCTTCCCCGTGGGCGTCAACCCGGCCCGCAGGCACGCCGATACGGTTCATACCGATTTCGGCGGAAGGCTCTCGTCACGGCCGTCGCGGGTCGTCACGGGCAGCACCGGTTCCTGTCGGGCTCAATTTCGACCTTACGCGCAGCTCGGGCGGCCCAACCGGAACTCCGGTCGACCGCCCGAGGACGCGCTTGTCGGATTTCAGCCCACGGCCCCCGGCACGGGCTCGTTGCCGGAGGTGTCGCCCGGGTCGACGTACGTGTCCGTCACCGCCGGGCTCGTCTCCGTCACGGCCGGCTCCGTGGTCGTCGGCGTGGCAGCCGGCGTCGTGGTCGGCGCGGACGGCTCCACCGGGGTCCCGTCGTCGCCGCCGGTGCCGTTGCCGTTGCCGTTGCCGTTCCCGTTGCCACCGGTGTCCACCACTACGCCCGGTGTCGTGGTCGTCGGCGTGACCCCGGCCGGCACCGTCGTGTTGACCGGGACCGGGACGGCGACCCCGCCCGGGTTGATCGAGATACCCGGGATCGGCGTGTCCTTGGTCGGCACCGGGCCCAGCCGGACCGTGCCGTTCGTGAGGTGCTCGACCGGCCGCGACGGCGCGCCGGGCGCCGGCGAGACGAACGTCTGGCAGGTCTCCCCGCCGAGCTCGAACACCATCGGGGCGGCGTTGCTGGCCCGGTAGCGGCCGGTGAACTCGAGCGTCCTGGTCTGCTGCGGGCTCAGCGGCGTGCGGCCCAGCACGGTGACACCCTGCCCCTGCTGGTCCAGCTTGAGCCCACCGTTGCCCGACACCACCTGGTCACCCGGCATCAGGAACCAGAGCTTCCAGTCCTTGATCGCCGAATTCTCCCGGTTGGCCAGCGTGATCGCCGCCTTGAACTTCTTGTCCTTGTCCTCCCAGACCGCGTAGCTGACCACGCACTTGTTCGAGCCGGTCAGCGTGGTCGATCCCGCGTTCGGGGTCTTCGGCGTGCTGTCCTGGGAGAGCGCGGCCACCGCGGCCGAGGCGACCAGGACCGCACCGACGATCGACCCGGAGATGATGAGCACCCGGCGCCGCTGGGTGATGCCGCCGTTGCCACCGGGGCCGGAGGGGCCGGTGGCCGCGATGCCCGGCCTGTTCTGGTTGGGCGGGCTGCCGCCACCGGGACGGGCGGGCGGGGTGTTGCCCCGGCCGCCGTTGCCTCCGGCACCGGAGGGACGGGCCGGCGACGCGGCCGGGCCGTCCTGGCGGGGCGGCGGCCGGAAAGCGTCGTCGCCACCGAAGGCGGGACGCAGGGCCGGGCCGGCCGGAGCGGAATCCTCGACGGGCGGCGCCGTGGCGCCCGCCGCCGAGGCGCCCGCGGGAGCCGGTGGCACGGGACCGAACCGGCTGTTGCGAGCCCCGCGCTGCGGCGGGGACGACACCGGGCCGACGGCCGCCTCGACCTCGGCGACCGAGACCGCCGGGGGCACCGGCGTTCCGGCCGGGGCCGGCGAGACCGGCGCCTCAGCAGCGGGAACAGCGGCGACACCGCGGCCCGGAGCAGCGGAGTGCACCTGGGCCAGACCTGGCCGGACCCGGCCGAAGCCGTCGGTGTCCCGCCGGGCGGACGGCAGGATCGTGGTGTCCTCGCCGTTCTCGGCCCAGTCCGGCACGTAGGCGCGGCTGGCCGGCACCCCGGCCGACACCGTGCCCAGCACGTGCGCCAGCTCGGCACTGGACGGGCGGTCCGCGGGCCGCTTCTCCAGGCAGCGGGCGATCAGCGCGGAGACCGCGCTGGGCAGGCCCTCGACCGGCGGCAGCGGCTCCGGCTCCGTGTACTGGTGGGCGCGCAACAGGGCCGTCGTCGTGCCGACGTCCCACGGGAGCTGCCCGATCAGCGTGCGGTAGATCAGCAGGCCGACCGCGTACACGTCGGTGGCCGGGCTGACCTGGCCGCCCTCGAGCCGCTCGGGCGCGAGGTAGGCCGGCGTGCCCAGCAGGCTGCCGTCCGGGTCGATGTCGTTCTCGCCGATCAGGGCCGAGATGCCGAAGTCGACGACCTTGGCGCCGCCGGAGGTGAGCATGACGTTGGCCGGGGTCACGTCGCGGTGCACGATGCCCCGGGCGTGCGCGGCCGCCAGGGCCGCCGCGACCTCGGAGGAGATGCGGACCGCGGCCGGCCACGGGAGCCGGCGCGAACGGGCCAGGACGGCCGCCAGCGACTCGCCGTCGACGAGCTCCATGACGACGTACGGGACCGGCTCACCGTCGACGGTGGTCGCCTCGCCGTAGTCGTAGACGTTGGTGATGTGCGGGTGGCTCAGCCGTGCGGCGGCCTGGGCCTCCGCGCGGAGTCGGCGTCGGAACGAGGGGTCGGTGCTCGTCGAGGGCGGCAGGACCTTCACCGCGACCTGACGACCGAGCACTTCGTCGAACCCTCGCCAGACCACTGACATCCCGCCGGCACCGAGCCGCTCGACCAGTCGGTAGCGACCGGCCAGCAGACTCGAACCGGGCAGGTCCGTCGTGCTCATGTGCCCCCACATGCGCGATCGGAAGAAACATCAGCACTGCACCGCCATGCGTGCTGATGCCGGGGCGGTTGTCGGTCCGCCGTCGGACCGAGCATTCCCCATCGACGGCGAGGATGTTAGCGGACGATCGGCCAGGTCTCGACTCCTCGGCAACCCGGATGAGCTGGGCCTCGTCACGCTCTGTTCCGCGCCATGCGCCTGCGGTGGGCGCGGGAGGCCGAGGACAGAATGCCTGGTCAGAGCTGTATAGATGGCCATGCTAAACAGGCCTGGGCCCTATGCCCGCTTCGTCGGAACTTGCAGCTGGATAACGAATCTCGCGATTGGACCGCGAATTCTGCACGTGCAGTCGCGTTCGCATCACACAAAGGAACAATGACGAGATCATGAGTGGCGCTCATCTATACCCAGGGTGATGGTTGCCAGAGGGCAATGACCTGGGCAACCCCGCCCGATCGGGTGATTTCCCGGCGCCGATCATTCTTTGTTGCCGCAAGCCACCAGCGTTGCTGACAAATCACCCGATCCAGGGAACCACTACGGGGAAACGGCCGCCCGGGGCGAGCGCGCGACCGTACGGGCCGGGTGCGCGGACAGCCGTTCGGCGTGCACCACGGCGGAGTCGGCGGGTACGGCGCCCAGCCCCTCGAGGTGGTCCAGCAGCGGCCCGAGCTTCTCGTAGAGCACGAGGATCACGTCACCCGGGACGGCCAGCCGCAACGCCGCGTCGACCGCCTCCCGGAAGCCCGGGGTCCGGACGACCTCGATCAGCGGCCGGCGCCCGCGCATCTCGCGTTCCACCAGTGCGGAGACCTCCCCCGGAGCCCGGCCCCGCAGGTCCTCGTCGTCGTGCAGCACAGCCCGGGTGACCCCGTCCGCGAGCACCTGGGCCGAGGCGGCCAGCAGGTCGTCGCGGCGGTCGCCGGGCAGCGTGACCGTGGCCAGGCACCGCTGCGGACCCCAGAGCCGGTGCAGCGTCCGCAGCACGGTCGCGATCGCCGCCGGGTTGTGCGCGTAGTCCACGAACAGGGTCACGTCGCCGAGGCGCAGCAGCGTGGCCCGGCCCGGGTTGTCCACCCGCGGCTCGAAGGCGGTCAGCCGCTCGGCCACCACGTCCGGCGGGGCGCCGAGTGCCCGGGCGGCAGCCGCCGCGGCGAGGGCGTTGACGGCCGCGTACGACGCCGCTCCCCCGAACGAGCCGGGCACGTCCGCGACACGCAGCAACGGGGTGCGCCGGCCGCCGGTGGCCTGGACCAGCCAGCCGTCCTGGAGCACGTACGCCGTGCCGCCCCGGCCCAGGTGCTCGGCCAGCACCGGCTGCCGGCTGTCGGTGCCGAACCAGACGACACGTTTGCGGTCGGCGCGGACCCGGGGCCGCTCGGCGATGCTGCGGATCCACGGGTCGTCGGCGTTGAGCACCAGGGTGCCGCCGTCCCGGACCCGCTCGGCGATCAGGGCCTTGACGTGGGCCAGGTCCTCGATCGACTCGAGCCCGTCCTGGCCCAGGTGGTCGGCGGTGATGTTGGTCAGCACGCCGACGTCGGTCCGGTCGTACCCCAGCCCCCGGCGCAGCGTGCCGCCCCGGGCGGTCTCCAGGACGGCCGCCTGGACCCCGGGGTCGCCGAGCACCATCTGCGCCGAGCGCGGCCCGGTGGCGTCACCGACGTGCACCACCCGGCCGTCGATCGCGACCCCGTCGCTGGTGGCCACGCCCACCCGCAGACCGGTGCCGGCCAGCAGGTGCGCGACCAGCCGGGTCACGGTCGTCTTGCCGTTGGTGCCGGTCACGGCCACGGTCGGGATCCGCCCGTCGGAACCTCCGGGGAACATCGCCCGCACGATCGCGTCCCCGACGTCGCGGGAGCGCCCGCGCACGGGCGCCAGATGCATGCGCAGCCCGGGTACGGCGTTGACCTCGATCACGCCGGCGCCCAGCTCGTCGAGGTCACCGGTCGGCGGCAGCGGCGCGGCGATGTCGGCCAGCCGCAGGTCGATGCCGGCGATGTCCAGCCCGACCAGGGCGGCGACGCGCAGGCAGAGCCGGGCCACGTCGGGGTGCACCCGGTCGGTGACGTCGCTGCCGGTGCCACCGGTGGACAGGTTGGCATTGTCGCGCAGCCACACCTGGCGCCCGGCCGCGGGCACGGTGCCGGGCGTGCACCCCTGCCGGTCCAGCGCGGCCAGCGCGTTGGCGTCCAGCTCGATGCGGGTCAGCACCCGGGCGTGCCCGACCCCGCGCCGCGGGTCCGCGTTGGTCAGCGCGACCAGGTCGGCCACAGTGCTCTCGCCGTCGCCGACCACGTGCGCCGCGACCCGCTCGGCGGCGGCCACCACCTCACCCGCGACGACCAGGACGCGGTAGTCCCGGCCGGCGAACTGCCGTTCGACCACCACGTCGCCGCCCGCGGCCGTGTACGCCCGTTCGACCTCCTCGGGCGTGCGCAGGTTCAGCACCACGTGCTCGCCCTGGCGGCCCTGCCGCGGCTTGACCACGACCGGCGCTCCCAGCACATCCAGCAGGCGCACCGCCTCGGCGACGGTACGGGCGGCCCCACCCGGCGCGACCGGCACCCCGGCGTCCTCGAGCAACCGCCGGGTGACCTGCTTGTCGGCCGCGATGTCGACGCCCACGCCGCTGGTCCGGTCGGTCATCGCGGCCCAGGCGAGGCGCCGGCGGGTGCCCCAGCCCAGGCGCAGCAGGCTGAGGTCGGCGTACCGCTCGACCGGGATGCCCCGGCGCCGGGCCGCGGCGATGATCGACCTGGTGCTCGGCCCGGTGGCCTCCTGCTCGGCCAGCGCGGCCAGGGCGGTGAGGCGTTCGGTCAGGTCGGCGGCGGGCACGGACTCGCCGGCCGCGACCGAGGCGACCAGCTCCGCCGCCGTCTCCAGCAGCTCGCCCGGCAGCGTGGAGTCCGGCGACTCGTCCACCGGGCACTCGATGATCAGGTCGTAGTGGCCCGGCTCGCCGGCCGAGACGGTCCGGCCGAAGCTGACGTCGCGCCCGATCCGCTGGGACAGCTCGATGCTGACGTGCTCGGTGACGTGGCCGAAGTAGGTGCCGCCGCGCATCCGGCTGACGAAGCCGCCGGGCGAGCCGGCCGCACAGTGGTGCTCGGCCAGGCCCGGCAGGGCGCGCAGGATCCGTTCGGTGAACCCGGCGACGTCGCTGGTCTCGCGGCCGGTGAGCTCGTCGAGGCACAGCCGGGCCACGATCGCGGGCCGGGACAGGTGGACGTTGGGTCCGCGTAGCCGGCGGATGCTGAGGATCTTCATGCGGCCAGTTCCCGTTCCCCGGCGGACCCGTCGACGATCGAGGGGCGTCGGCCGGACAGTTCGAACCTGCACCCGGCAGGCAGCACATGCACCCGCGCCCCGGTGAGCGCGATGGGCCCGTCGGCCGGCACCCGGATGTCCGCGGCGGCGCCCGCGTCGACGATCGTGACCGCGCCGGTGCCCAGCACCTCGAAGCTGTCGCCCTCGGCCAGGATCGCGGTGTCCTCGTCGATGCCCAGGCCGAGCTCGTGCGGATAGAGGGCGACGGCGCTGAGCAGCCGGTTGAGCCGGCCGCGCTCGGCGAAGTGCATGTCGATCAGCACGCCGGGCAGGAACTCCAGCCCCGGTCCGGTGCGCACACTGGCCCGGGTGACCCCCGGGCTGTCGCCGCCGAGGATCATGGTGCCGGACATCATCGCGGCGCCGGCGCTGGTGCCGCCGAGCACGATCGTGCCGGTCTGCACCAGCCGCTGCAGCGCCGAGTCGGCCAGCGTGCCGCCGAGGACGGTGGTGATCCGCAGCTGGTCGCCGCCGGTGAAGAAGACGCCGGTGGCGGTGGCCAGCGCCTTGACCACGGCGGGCTCGTTGGCCTGGGCCCGGTTGTCCAGGCGCAGGGCCCGGACCCGGCCCGCGCCGAGGCTGGTGAACAGCGCGGCGTACTCGGCCTCCAGGACGGCGGGCTCCGCGCTGGCGGTGGCGATGACGATCAGCTCGGCGGCGGGACCACCGGCCAGGCCGACGAAGCGGCGCAGGATCTCGGTGCCGCCCGGACCGTAGCGTTCCGCGCCACCGATGACGAGCAGCCGGGAATGACCGGAACGATCGACGAGTGCCACGCCGTGCCTCCTGAAGGGCCGCACCCCTCGAACCGGCGGCCTGCCCTGAGGCTAATCGGAACAATCCCGAAACATCGGGCTAATCCGCCGAGTCGGCGGGCAGCAGGTGCGAGACCACGGGCGGCCCCTCGGCCAGCGCCCACGCCTTTTGCTCCTCCTGCTCGTCGCTGCCGGTGAGGCGGCCCTCGTGCTGGCGCAGATGTTCGTCCCACGTGGGCACCAGGTAGACCTCGACGAACTCTTCCGCCGCCTCGCCCGGGCGGAACAGTCCCCACCGGGTGGCCCCGGTGCGCTGCCGGGAGCGCCGTACGGCCTGCATCGCGGCGACGAAGGCGGCCCGGTTGGCCGGCCGGACCCGGAACGTCGAGGTGACCAGCACCGGCCCCTCGTCCAGGTGCGGCTCCAGCATCAGGTGCGGCTCGGCCCAGTAGACCGCCGGGCTGCGGTCACCCTCCTGGTGGTGCAGCGGCAGCCAGCGCACGGTCACGGTGCCGACCAGCATCAGCGTGGCCGCGGCGAGGAAAGCGGCGCCCAGGCCGAACGCCTCGGTCACCTGGCCCCACAGCAGCGCGCCGGCGGCCTGGCCGCCGGCGAAGACCACCTGGTAGACCGCGAAGCCACGGGCGCGGACCCAGTTCGGCAGGAACAGCTGCAGGCTCGCGTTCATCCGCGACACCTGGATCATCCAGGCCAGCCCGGCGGCGAGCAGCACCGGCACCACGACCAGGACACTGGCCACCGTGGCCACCACGAGCAGCGCGAGGCCGTAGACCGTGCCGGAGAGCACGAGCAGCCGGTTGGCCGGGACGTGCTCACGGACCCGGGGCATCAGCAGGGCACCCAGGACCGCGCCGACGCCCAGGGCGGCGAGCAGGATGCCGTACCCGCTGGGGCCCAGGGCCAGCTCCTGCTCGGCGACCAGCGGCAGCAGGCCCCAGACGATGCTGCCGGGCAGGACGAACAGCACCACGCGCAGCAGGATCCGGCGGACCACCGGCGAGTAGCGCACGTACCGGCCGCCGGCCCGCAGCGCCGGACCGAACCGCTCGGCGTGCGCGGTCCCGCTCTCCGGCGGCCGGCGCCAGCGCAGCAGCGCCACGGCGAAGATGACGAACGACAGCGCGTTCAGGCCGAACACCGCGGCCACACCCACGTGCGCGACCAGCAGCCCGGCCACGGCCGGCCCGACCGAGCGGGCCAGGTTGGTGTTGACCGCGCCGAGCGCGGACGCCGAGGCGAGCTCGTCGCGCGGGACCACCTCGGGGATGATCGCCTGCCAGGTCGGCAGGGTCAGCGCCTGGCCGGCGCCGAGCAGGAACGTGAAGATCAACAGCAGCGGGGGCGGCATCCGGTCGAGCACGGTCAGGACGGTCAGCGTCCCGGCCACGACGAACAACCCCACCTGTACGGCGAGCAGCAGCCGCCGGCGATCGAAGGTGTCGGCCAGCGTGCCCGACGGCAGTGCGAGCAGCAGGACGGGCAGCATCGTCGCGGTCTGCACCAGGCTGACGTAGGTGGCCGCGTCCGGCTCGTGCACCAGGTGCCACTGGGCCCCGACGGTCTGCATCCAGGTGCCGACGTTGCTGGCCAGCACGCCGATCCACAAGCCGCGGAAGATCTTGTCCCGCAGCGGGGCCCACGCGGATGTCTCCCCTGCTGATGCCTGTGCCGGTGCCACGGCCAGGGAGCTTAGCCGCGGCGCTTGGCCCCCGGCCCGGGGCGGGGCGCGACCTCGCGGGGGTCGGCGATCCGGTGGCCGTGCGCGCAGTGCAGCTCGGTGTGGATCCGCGCGCCGCAGTCGCGGTGGGCCATCTCCAGCGGCGGGCCGCCGGGATCGGCCAGGTAGCGGTCCCCCCACTCCATCACCGCGGTGAGCACCGGGTAGAGGTCGAGCCCTTTGGCGGTGAGCCGGTACTCGTGGCGGACCCGCGCACCGGGCTCCTGGTACGGCTCGCGGCGCAGCAGGCCGTGCTCGACCAGGGAGGCGAGCCGGTTGGTGAGGACCTGGCGCGGGATGCCGGTGCGCTCGCGCATGTCGGCGAAGCGGCGGACGCCGGTGAAGACCTCCCGCAGCACCACGATCGTCCACTTCTCGCCGAGGACGCCCATCGCGCGGCCGATCGTGCAGGCGTCGACGGACCAGTCGAGGGCGGACGGGCGGTCGAGGGTGGGATTCATGACACCGAGGCTAGGTCTGTTTGACAGACACAGCAAGCGGGTGCCAGTCTGCGTCCATGACGCAGACCCAGGATCAGACCCGCACGCGTACGTATTCCTGGACCGATCCGGCGGCGCACGCCTCACTGCTGGCCACCACCGACGGTCTGACCCTGCTGCGCCGGATGGAGGCGGGCGAGCTGCCTCCCCCGCCGATCATGAACTTGATCGACATCGCCGGGATGCAGGTCGAGGAAGGCAGCGTCACCTTCTTCATCGACCCGCGGGAGTTCCACTACAACCCGCTGGGCTCGGTGCACGGCGGCGTGATCTCCACGCTGCTGGACAGCGCGGCCGCCTGCTCACTGCACTCGACGCTGCCGGCCGGCGTCGGCTACACCTCGCTGGACCTCACCGTGAAGTTCCTGCGGACGGTGACCGTGGACTCGGGGCGGCTCGCCTGCAAGGGCAGTGTGCTGCAGAAGGGCCGCCGGACCGCGCTCACCGAGGCCCGGCTGACCGACACCGCGGGACGCCTCGTCGCCCACGCCACCTCCAGCTGCATGATCTTCGAGGCGCCCCGCTCCTGATCAGACCGCCAGCAGCCGGCGCACCGACTCGCCGCCGAGCTCGCCGGCCGGACCCGCCCGCACCACCTCACCCGCGTCCAGGATCACGAAGCGGTCGGCCAGCCGCAGGGCCAGCTCCAGATACTGCTCGACCAGCAGGATCGTCAGCCCGGCCGCGTGCAGCTGCCGGATCGCCTCCTCGATCTCGCGCACGATCGACGGCTGGATGCCCTCGGTCGGCTCGTCCAGCAGCAGCATCCGCGGCTCGGTGACCAGCGCCCGGGCGATCGCGAGCTGCTGCTGCTGCCCGCCGGAGAGGAAACCGGCCCGCCGCTTGAGCAGGCCGCGCAGCGCCGGGAACAGGTCGAACGCCTCGTCGACCACCCCGGCCCGGCGGTTGCCCGCGGTCTCCCGCGCCACCTGGAGGTTCTCCGCGACGGTCAGCTGCGGGAACGTCTCGTGGCCCTGGGGCACGTAGCCGAGCCCGAGCCGGACCCGCTCGTGCACCTTGAGCCTGCTCAGCTCCCGGCCGTCGAAACGCACCGCGCCCGAGCGGGCCGGCAGCACCCCCATGATCGCCTTCAGCAGGGTGGTCTTGCCGACACCGTTGCGGCCCATCAAGCACACCAGCGAACCGGCCGGCGCGGTCAGCGAGACCCCGAAGAGCACCTGCGCCCGGCCGTACGACACCTGCAGGTCCTCGACCTCCAGCACGTCAGGCCACCTCCTTGTCGAGCTCGTCACGGGACCGTCCGAGATAGACCTCCTGCACGCGCGGATCGGCCTGCACCTCGGCGACCGTGCCCTCGCACAGCAGCCGGCCCTCGTGCAGCACCGTCACCGTGCTGGCGAAGCGGCGCAGAAAATCCATGTCGTGCTCGACCACCAGGACCGTGTGGTCGCGGGCCACCGACTGCAGCAGCTCGCCCGTACGCTCGCGCTCGGTGCGGCTCATGCCCGCGACCGGCTCGTCGAGCAGCAGCAGCCGGGGCCGCTGCACCACCAGCATGCCGATCTCGAGCCACTGCCGCTGACCGTGCGAGAGCACCCCGGCCGGGCGGTCGGCCAGCGCGCCCAGCCCGATGGTGTCCAGCGCCGAGGCGACGTCGTCGGAAACGCCGTGCCGGCGGCGCAGCAGGGCCGGCAGCCGGCGCCGGAAACCCGCCGCCAGGTCCAGGTTGTCGACGACACTCAGCTCCTCGAACACCACGGACGTCTGGAAGGTACGGCCGACGCCCGCGCGCACGACCTCATACTCGCGGCGGCCCACCAGCTCCTGCCCGGCGAAGCTGACCGAGCCGGTCGCCGGCCGGGTCAGCCCGGTGATGACGTCGATCAGGGTGGTCTTGCCGGCGCCGTTGGGCCCGATGAGGAACCGCAGCTCGCCGGCGTCGAGGGAGAAGTCCAGGTCGGTGATCGCGGGGAAGCCGGAGAAGACGACGTTCAGGCCGCGTACCTCCAGGAGCTTGCTCATGCCCGTACCTCCTCGAGAACCGGCGGGGCCGGCGCCGCCGGCCGGCGCCGGGCCGCGATCACGTCGCGCAGCCGGCCGGCCAGGCCGGCCAGGCCGCGGGGAGCCCAGAGCATGACCGCCACGAAGAGCGCGCCCTGCACGTAGAGCCAGCTGTCCGGCCACTGCTCGCTGAAGATGGTCTTGCCGTAGTGGAACAGCAGCGCGCCGCCGACCGCACCGGCCAGCGAGTACCGCCCGCCGATCGCCACCCCTATGAGCAGCTCCAGCGACGCGACCACGCCGAGATTGGCCGGCGTGAGCAGGCCGACCACCGGGACGAAGAGCGCACCGGCGATGCCGGCCAGCCCGGCCGAGACCGCGAAGGCGAAGGTCTTGACCAGGGCCGGGTCGTAGCCGAGGAACCGCACCCGGTCCTCGCCGTCGCGGATCGCCACCAGCAGCTGCCCGTAGCGGCTGCGGGCCAGCTGCCGCACGACCAGATAGGACAGTCCCAGCACGACCACGATGGCGAAGTACAGGATCCGGCGGTCGCCGTCGTCATAGAGGTCCAGGCCGAAGAATCGCTGGAAATTGGTCAGGCCGTTGGTGCCACCGGTCAGGCCCTGCTGGCCTACGAGCAGGATGACGAACGCCGCCGCCAGGGCCTGCGACAGCACCGCGAAGTACGCGCCCCGCACCCGTTGCCGGAAGACCAGCAGCCCCAGCAGCACCGCCACCGTCACCGGCAGCACGACCACCATCGTGAGCGCGAAGACGGGGTCGGCGAACGGCTTCCACAGCAGCGGCAACTGCTCGACGCCGCTCCACGACATGAAGTCGGGCAGCTGCCCCGGCCCGGCCTCGACGAGCTTGAGGTGCATGCCCATCGCGTATCCGCCGAGCCCGAAGAACACCCCCTGGCCCAGCGTCAGCATGCCGCCGCGGCCCCAGGCCAGCGCGATGCCGAGCGCGACGATCGCATAGCAGAGGTACTTGGCCAGCAGGTCCAGCCGGAACGGGGTGAACACCAGCGGCGCGGCCAGCAGCAGTACGGCGACGACGCCGAAGGCGATCCTGTTTCTCATGTCAGCGCCCTCGATCGCAGGACGAACATGCCCTGGGGCCGGACCTGCAGGAACGCGATGATCACGGCGAACACCACCACCTTGGCGAAGCTGGCCCCGTTGGCCGTCCAGAACTCGACGAAGCTGTTGAGCACGCCCAGTGCGAACGCGGCGATCACCGCACCGCGCAGCTGACCCAGCCCACCGGCCACCACGACCAGGAACGCGTCCACGATGTACCCGCTGCCCAGCGTCGGGCCGACCGGGCCGATCAGGGTCAGCGCGACCCCGGCCACGCCGGCCAGCCCGGACCCGATGAAGAAGGTGGCCTGGTCGACCCGCCCGGTCGCGACCCCGCTGACCGCGGCCAGCTGCCTGTTCTGCATCACGGCCCGCATCCGCCGGCCCTGCCGCAGCTTGCTCAGGTACAGCGAGATCGCCACCACGCAGCCGATCGCCAGCACCAGGATGAAGACCCGGTTGTACGGGATCCGTACGCCCACGTCGATCCCGCCGGTGAGCCAGCCCGGCGCGGTGACCTGAACATTGGGCGCCCCGAAGACGTCCCGGGCGACCTGCTGCAGGATCAGGCTGATGCCCCAGGTGAGCAGCAGCGTGTCCAGCGGGCGGCCGTAGAAGCGCCGGATGAACAGCCGTTCCAGGATCAGCCCGAGCACCCCGCCCACGGCGAAGGCGACGGGCAGCGCCACCAGCACGGCCTGCTCGCCGGCCAGCGGCTGCAGGACGTACGCGGTGTACGCGCCGGCCATGATGAACTCGCCGTGCGCCATGTTGATGACGCCCATCTGGCCGAAGGTGAAGGTCAGCCCCAGCGAGGCGAGCAGCAGCACCGCGCCGATGCTCGCCCCGATGACCAACTGGTTCAGGGTTCCCATGGCTCGCTCAGGACGCCAGTCCGGCGGCCCACGGGTAGCCCTTGAGGTAGGGATCCGGCTTCACGGGCTCGCCGGAGTTCCACACCTCCTTGATCTGACCGTCGGGCTGGATCAGGCCGATCCGGGCGGTCTTGTAGACGTGCTGGGTCTCGCCGTCGATGGTCACCTTGCCCTCGGGCAGATCCAGGGAGATCCCGCCGGCCGCCTTCTTGACCGCCTCGACGTCGGTGCTGCCCGCCTTGGCGGCTGCCGCGGCCCACAGCTTGACCGCGTTGTAGCCGGCCTCCATCGGGTCGGAGGTCACCTTGGTCGCGCCGTACTTCGCCTTGTAGTTCTTGACGAACTCGGTGTTGGTGGCGCCCTCGGTGGTCTGGTAGTAGTTCCACGCCACCAGGTGACCGGCGATGTTGGCCGGGCCGATGCCGCCGACCTCCTCCTCGGCGACGCTGACACTCACCGTCGGCATGGTCTTGTCGGTGAATCCGGCGCTGCGCAACTGCTTGAAGAACGCGACGTTGCTGTCGCCGTTGAGGGTGTTGAAGACGACGTCGGGCTTGGCCTGGCCGAGCTTGTTGACGATGGTCGAGTACTCGGTGTTGCCCAGCGGGGTGTACTCCTCGCCGGTCACCGTCATGCCGTTGGCCGCCGCGTACGCCTTGATGATCTTGTTGGCCGTGCGCGGGAAGACGTAGTCGCTGCCGACCAGGAAGACCGACTTCTTGCCCTGCTGCTTGAGGTAGTCCAGGGCGGGCACGATCTGCTGGTTGGTGGTCGCGCCGGTGTAGAAGATGTACGGCGAGCTCTCCAGTCCCTCGTACTGCACCGGATACCAGAGCAGGGCCTTGTTGCGTTCGAAGACCGGCAGCATCGCCTTGCGGCTGGCCGAGGTCCAGCCCCCGAAAGTGGTGGCGACCTTGTCCTCGTTGATCAGCTTCTGGGCCTTCTCGGCGAACGTCGGCCAGTCCGAGGCGCCGTCCTCGACGACCGGTTCGAGCTTCTTGCCGAGGACGCCGCCGGCCGCGTTGACCTCCTCGATGGCCAGCAGCTCGGAGTCGCGGACCGTCACCTCGCTGATGGCCATCGTGCCGCTGAGGGAGTGCAGGATGCCGACCTTGATGGTGTCGCCGGAGGAGCTGCCGCTCGCCGACGGATCATCGGCACAGCCGGCCACCACCAGAGTCGTGGAGAGGAAAAGGATGGAGAGAGTCTTGGTCCACTTCGTAGATGACATGGGGACTTGTCCCTTCGCCCGCGGGGGGTGGTGCCCCGAAAGCTAGGAACAGCTCATTTCACGCAACGTATTGACACATGTCGAATAAGTTAACGTGACCTCACAGGCCACATAGGATCTCCGGCGCTAGGCTGGCGCCGTGCTCAGCGGAATCCTGGTGCCCGGCGGCATCGGCGTCGTCCAGACCACCCTGCTGGACCTCGGCTGGGAGGCGCTGACCGACCGGCAGGACCTCATCGAGCAGGTCACCTGGACGATGCCCGAAGGGCTGATGGAGGTCGGGCCGGAGCCGTTCGTGCGCGCCTGCGTCGCCGCGGCACTGCACCGGCTGGTCCAGCGCGACCCCGACGCCCGGCCGGTGCTGATCGCGAAGTCGCTGGGCACCCACGCCGCGATCCTGGCCGCCGACCTGGAGCTCCCGGCGATCTGGCTGACCCCGTTGCTGACCATCCCGCCCGTGGTGGAGGCGATCATCCGCAACCCGGCGCCGCAGCTGCTCATCGGCGGCACGGCGGACCCGTGGTGGGTCCCGGAAACAGCCCGCTCGACCGGCAAGCAGGTGCTGACCATCCGGGACGCCAACCACTCCCTGCGCGCGCCCGGGACCCTGCGGGACTTCGCCGAGACGCTGGGCGTCATCGGCACCGCGATCGAGGACTTCCTGGACGCACGCTGACGGGCTCAGCCTCCGGAGACCACCGGGGTCAGATCCTCGGCCGGCGGCTGCCAGGTGGACGCGTCGGCCTCGACCTGGTCACCCGAGCGGATGTCCTTGATCGTGTCCGCCGCGCCGTCGGTGCCGGGGAACCACACGTACGGGATGCCCCGCCGCTCGGCGAAACGGATCTGCTTGCCGAACTTGGCCGCCGACGGCGCCACCTCGGTGCTGATCCCCCGGCTGCGCAGCGCCCGGGCGATCCGGTCGCAGGCCGGGCGCAGCTCCTCGGCCGGCAACGCGACCACGACGCAGGTCGGCACCGACCGTGAGACGCCCAGCGCGCTGCGGCCGAACAACAGCCCCAGCATCCGGGAGACGCCGATCGAGATGCCGACGCCCGGGAAGCGCTCGCTGCCCGCGGTCGCCAGATTCTCGTAGCGGCCGCCGGAGCAGATCGAGCCGAACCGCTCGTAGCCGCGCAGCTGGGTCTCGTAGACCGTGCCCGTGTAGTAGTCGAGGCCGCGGGCGATCTTCAGCTCCGCCCGGATCAGGCCCGGCGCGTGCTCGGTGCCCGCGTCGACGACCCGGACCAGCTCCTCCAGGCCCTCGTCCAGCAGCGCGTTGTCGACACCCAGGGCCCGTACCGCGTCCACGAAGGAGGAGTCGGCCGTCGAGATCGATGCCAGCTCCAGGCACGCCTTGGCCTGGGCGTCGGTGGCCCCGGCCGTCTCGACCAGCAGCGCCGCCACCTTCTCCGGGCCGATCTTGTCGAGCTTGTCGACTGTGCGCAGCACCTGATCCGGGTCCTCGAGGCCCAGACCCCGGTAGAAGCCCTCGCACACCTTGCGGTTGTTGACCAGGATCGTGGCCGGCGGGATCGGCAACGAGGCGAACGCGTCCCCGATCACCAGCGGCATCTCGGTGTCGTAGTGGAACGGCAGGTTGTCGCGGTCGACCACGTCGATGTCGGCCTGCAGGAACTCCCGGTAGCGGCCCTCCTGCGGGCGCTCGCCGCGCCACACCTTCTGGATCTGATAGCGGCGGAACGGGAATTGCAGCTTGCCGCTGTTCTCCAGCACGAAACGGGCGAACGGCACGGTCAGGTCGAAGTGCAGGCCGAGGGAGTCGTCGGACGGCGCGCCGGGATCCTCCTGGAGGCGGCGCAGGACGTACACCTCCTTGGAGGTCTCCCCCTTGCGCAGCAACTGGTCCAGCGGCTCGACGGCGCGGGTCTCCAACGGCGCGAACCCGTACAGCTCGAAGGTCGCGCGGATCCGCTCGACGACACTCTGCTCGATCATCCGCTGCGCGGGCAGCCACTCCGGGAACCCGGAGATGGGCGTGGGCTTGCTCATGGTGCTTCTCCTAGCGAAAAGTCTCAGAGGCCCCGGCCGGGCGCGGTGGTCAGCTCCCGCAGGTACGGGTTCGCCACGCGCTCGCGGCCGATGGTGGTTTCCGGTCCGTGGCCGGGCAGCACGACGGTGTCGTCGGCCAGCGGCAGGATCTTGTCCCGCAGGCTGACCATCATCGTCTCCGTGCTGCCGCCCGGCAGGTCGGTGCGGCCGATCGAACCGGCGAAGAGCACGTCACCGGAGAGGCAGACCTGGTCCGCCTCCCACTGCGAGCCCGCGCCGGGCAGCCGGAAGAGCACCGACCCGCCGGTATGGCCGGGCGCATGGTCCACGGTGATCTCCAGGCCGGCCAGGCTCAGCGTGGCCCCGTCGGTCAGCTCCGCGACGTCCTCGGGCTCGGTGTACGACAGCCGGCCGCCGAACAACGCGGTCAGATCCATGCTCAGGCCCTTGGCCGGGTCGGCGAGCATCTCCCGGTCGGCGGGATGCACGTACGCCGTGATGCCGCGCGCACCGCAGACCGGCGCGACGGAGAACGTGTGGTCCAGGTGGCCGTGGGTCAGCAGCACCGCGGCCGGGTGCAGCCGGTGCTGGGCCAGCACCTCGTCGAGGCGGTCGAGCACACCGATGCCCGGATCGACCACCAGGCACTGCTCCCCCGGGCCGGCGGCCACGACGTAACAGTTGGTGCCGAACGCGTCGGCCGGAAAGCCGGTGACGAGCACTGGGCACCCCTCTCTCGCGGTCGGATTCGCCGTTCCAGCCTAGCGGGACACACCGTACGCACCGTGACGGAACCTCGCACACCACATTCCCAGCGGTTACCCGTACACTCTTGCGGGCGTGTGGCGTGGCGCACTGACAAGAGTTTAAGGAAGGGGAGCACTCGGTGGCTTCCAGCAGGGACCGGGCGCGAAAACTGGCGCGGGAGAAGCTCGATCGGCAGCTCGCACGCCGGGCGGGCAGGCAGCGCCGGCGGCGGCAGATCCAGGCCGGGCTCGGTGCGGCACTGGCGCTCGTCCTGATCGTGGGCGGAGTGGCGTGGCTCGGCGGCGCCTTCGACGGCGACGACCCGGTCGACCCGACCGCTTCCGAGGTGTGCGCGTGGACGCCGCAGAACGCCGAGTCGAACCCCGACCTCAAAGACGTCGGTGAGCCGCCGACCAGCGGCATCCCCACCGCGGGCACCCGGCCGATGACCATCACGACCGACCAGGGCGCCCCGATCGTCGTCACCCTCGACCTGGCCGCCGCGCCGTGCACCAGCGCGAGCCTGAGCTACCTGGCCGGCAAGCAGTTCTTCGACAACACCACCTGCCACGAGATCACCGCCGAGGGCGCGATCCACTGCGGGGACCCGAAGGGCACGGGCCAGGGCGGTCCGACGTACACGGTCTACAACGAGAACACGCCGACCGCACCGGCCCCCGCGCCCAGCGCCTCGGCCGCGCCCAAGCTGCAGGAGCCGCTCTACCCCAAGGGCACCGTGGCGATGATCGGCAACCCGCCGGGCGCCAACGGCAGCCAGTTCCTGATCTTCTTCAAGGATTTCACCCCGAAGACGGAACCGCAGTATCCGATCGTCGGAAAGGTCACCGGCGGGCTGGACACGGTCGCCAAGATCGGCAAGATCGCCACCGTGGCGAACAGCGCGGGCGACAAAGTCACCCCGAAGAACAAGATCACCGTGCAGAGCATCACCGTCGGCGAGCCCAGCGCAGAGCCCGCCGCCACCGCCCCCTCGGCCGCCCCCTCGGCGTCCGGCCAGTCCTGAGCTTTCCGGACCAGAATCGTCGCAACATATCCCCTCACCGCACCGAGGCATACAGGAGGAACACCGTGTCGTCGATCAAGGACCGGCAGCGCGCGGCGGCGCGGGCCCGGCTGGAGAAGGAGATGGCCGAGCGCGCCACTGCCGCGCGCAAGCGCCGGCAGCGGCAGGCCATCATCGGATCGGCCCTCGCGGTCGTCGTGATCGCGGGCGCCGCGGTGTGGATCGTCGCCGCGCTCGGCAACGACGATGACAAGAAGTCGACCGACGCGGCCGCCCCACCGCCCGGCACCGTGGCCTGCTCGTGGATCCCGGAGGACGGCAGCACGGGCAGCAAGGTCAAGGACGTCGGCACCCCGCCGGCGAACGCCCCGAACACGGGCACGTCGACCCTGACCATGGACACCAACCTGGGCGCGATCACGGCCACGGTGGACCTGAGCAAGGCGCCGTGCACGGGTGAGGCGTTCACGTTCCTGTCGGGCAAGAAGTTCTGGGACAACACCAAGTGCCACCGGCTCACAACCGAGGGCATCAAGGTGCTGCAGTGCGGCGACCCGACGGCGACCGGCAAGGGCTGGCGCGAGAGCGACGGCTCCGGCGGGCCCAGCTTCCGCTACGCGGAGGAGAACCTCCCGACGAACGCGAAGCCGGCGTACCCGAAGGGCACCATCGCAATGGCAAAGACACAGGCGCCCAGCTCGACGGGCAGCCAGTACTTCATCGTGTACGAGGACACCGACCTGCCGCCGGACTACACGGTCCTGGGGAAGATCACCAAGGGGCTCGACATCGTCGAGAGTGTGGCCAAGGCCGGCAGTGACAACGCCAATGGTCAGGGCGACGGGCATCCGAAGAAGGAGATCACCATCAAGACTCTGACCATGGCCAAGGGCTGATCTTTCCTTCTCGTTCTTCGGTCGGCGGGCCCTCCTGATTTTCTCTTGGGGGGTCCGCCTTCTTTTGTTTCTGGTCACGGTGGGGGCTTGGGGGCGGGGATGGCCCACGCAGCTCGTCAGGCTTGATATCTGCGTGGGCCAT